>JBOHUP010000149.1:0-12801 GCA_050734615.1 Candidatus Dormibacteraceae bacterium
ACTGCGAGCATCGTCGGTCCCAGCCCGCCTTCGACGACCAGGCCGCCGATGAGCAATGCTTCGTCGTCGAGCAGAGCGGACGCCCAGACCGCGAGCCGCACCTCGCCGCCGGTCAGGCTCGTGCGGCCTTTCGCCTGCACCCGCAAATATGCGCCATCGGTCAGGCGGTGGACCATCGCATCGATGCCGCGGTCGGCGAGTGGCAGAAACACGTGCAGCCGGCCGAGCGACTGCTCGACCAGCGCGGCCCACAGGCGGAACTCGAAGACCTGCCCCGACGCGCTCGCCTCGCTGCGCGTCCAGGGGCCGCTCATCCGCGGGATTCTAGCCTCAGAGCCGTTGCTTTCCGGGCTGGACAGCCCCTTAACCGGTCGCCCAATCCAGTGCACCCTTCGCAGGCGATTGGTCGCGCCACCAGCCGGGTCAATGGCTAGCGTTATGCAAAGCATGGCCCGACGACGTATCACCGTCCTCGGTTTAGTCGTTCTTGCAGCACTTGCGCTGATCTTCGGCCTCGTCATCTCCGCCGGCGTGGGCTCATTCCAACATCGTCTAGCGCAGTCAGAGAATCTCAACGGCGCGCGATTGGATCCACCTTCGTTGTGGTCGCTCCCTCACCTTGCGTATGGCAGCGTCCTCTCGTACTGCGATCTCTGCAGCCGGGTCCAGCCGTCCAATGTCAAGGATCGCGAGGTCCGCCTCGGATGGCTCGTCAGCGATGAAGCTTTAACTGGGCTGGTTAGCACGAACGTGCCCAACCGTCCACACTCGGCCCCCGACGCGCCGCTTCCGCGGATCGTATGGGTTGTGCAATGGCAGAGCAGCTGTTGGTCAAGGAAGCCACCAGGGTTCACTGGCTGCACGAGCTACGACATCATCGATGACGCGAACGGATGGGAACTGGACTCCGGTCAAGCCTGGCGATAACCACCACCCCGTCTCATACCATCGGATCATGCAAAGCGAGCCCGGGTCGTTCAGCTGGAGCGAAGACCTGGACGAGGCCCTCAATTATTGGTTCTGGCTGCGCCGCCATCGAGCCAATCTCCGTGTCACGAAGGTCCTGCTCGAGCCAAGCTCTTGATTACTCAGAGCATGTTTCTTGAGCCAGACGTCGATCGATGGCTCTCCGCAATTGAAGTCACCCGTGTGGTGCTCAGGCGAGATCGGCGCGGTCGGCAGGAAGCCGCGGACCACGCCCCGAAAGCCTTAGAGGTTTCCGTTCTTGAAAAGTTCGACTAGTGCGGCAACTGGTTGGGCAGGGGCATCAAGCGCATCCACAAACCGGGCCCACCGATCGCTATCCAGAATGAACATGCGCTGATCAGACAGCACGGCGGTCGCACGCTCGGTCGCGGACTCCAAAATGAAGTCGGTATAGCTCACACCCGTCTGTTCGGCTGCACGGCGAATCAGCGAATGCTGCTGTTGGCTAGCCCTGAGATTGAACCGATCCTTCTTACGAGCTGGAATGACTTGATTTCCTCCTCGCCGAATGTACGCCCCACGTACGTGCACGGCCAACGGAACTTGACCGAGACGCTTTGACGACGGTCGACGTCAACGTTCCTCAAAACAGTGAAAATCGAGATGAAACCGACCGTCATGAAGACTCAGAAACGGGATGGTCGGGCGGGCGAGATTCGAACTCGCGGTCTCCTGGTCCCAAACCAGGCGCTTTACCGAGCTAAGCTACCGCCCGCGAGCGGCCCAGGGCGCCGGTAATTGTAATCGTCCCCCTCACCCGGCCTAAAGCGCCCTTCACCCGGCCTGAGGCTGTCCCGCTTCGCGGGAGGGAGCCTAACCGCCGGTTGGGTGCTGGTCGTGCTCATTGGGAGCCGGCGACGGTGGCTTGCCGCCGCCGATGTACTTGTCGTTGACCTGGACCGTCTCCTCACCAGGCGCCTGGTCGCTGGTCGGCTTTCTTGCCGCCTTGGCCCTCGTGTGGAGAGGGGAACGGTTTGTGGCGTGCCTTCTCATCGCTTCTCCTCTGATAACGCGTGGGCTACGGATTCATGAGAGTGACTAGGTGATCGATCTGGCGAAAGGCTTCAGCGCGCCAGATTCGAGCAGTGATTGCACGGCCGCGGCGCGGTGGCTGTACTGGCGTTTCTCGGCGGGCGGCATCTCGCCGAAGGTCTTCCCGTCCGCCGGCACGTAGAAGACCGGGTCGTAGCCGAACCCGTTTCGGCCGCGCGCCTGGGGCAGGAGCTCGCCCCGGCATTCGCCCTGGAAACATCGCGTCTGGGACCCTGGGGCAGCCAGCGAGATGATGCAGATGAAGCGCGCATGCCACGGACGTGGGTGTCCTTCCAGCCGCCGCCACAGCTCGGCGGTGCGCTCGGACTGGGTGGGGGCCAGACGGGCCGATCGGACGCCCGGAAAGCCGCCCAGCACGTCCAGCTCGAGCCCCGAGTCGTCGCCCAGAGAGGGCAGGCCCGAGCGCTCGGCGGCCGCCTCCGCTTTCAGGCGCGCGTTCTGCTCGTACGTCTCCCCCACCTCGTCGACCTCGCTGTCGAATGCGACCAGCTCAAATCCCGCGTCCGAAAGCAGGTCTCGGTACTCCTGGAGCTTGCCGGGGTTGCCAGATGCGATGACGAGGCGCGGCGGCCTACCCAAGCGATGCGATGGCGCGTTTCTGGCCGACGATCAACTCCTTGATTCCCTGATGGGCGAGGGCGATCATCGAGTCGAGCTCGTCGCGCGAGTACGGCGCCCCTTCGGCGGTGGCCTGCAGCTCGACCAGACGTCCGTCCTCGGTCATCACGCAGTTCAGGTCGGTCGACGCCTGGAAGTCCTCTGTGTAGTCGAGATCCAGCACAGGTGTGCCATGGACGATGCCGCAGCTGACCGCGGCAAGATACTGGCGCACCGGAACCTGGTCGACCATGCGCGCATCCTTCATCCGCTTGATCGCCATGTAGAGCGCGGCGAACGCGCCGGTGATCGAGGCGGTGCGTGTTCCGCCATCGGCTTGCAGCACGTCGCAGTCGAGGGTGATGGTCCGCTCTCCGATCTTGCCCATATCCACGGCGGCGCGTAGCGAGCGTCCGATCAGCCGCTGGATCTCGTGTGTGCGGCCGCCGATCCTGCCCTGGATCGCCTCCCGCGTGCCGCGATCGTGAGTCGAGCGTGGGAGCATCGAATACTCGGCAGTGATCCAGCCCTGGCCGCTGCCCCGGCGATGAGGTGGCACGCGATCCTCCACGCTGGCGGTGATCCACACGCGCGTGCGGCCCATCTCGATCAGGCACGAGCCTTCCGCGTGCACGTTCACGCCGAGCTCGATCTTGAGGGGGCGCAGCTGGTCGGGCTGGCGGCCGTCAGGCCGCGATGTGCTGGTCACCGTTTCAATAGTTTGAGCAATAGAGCGGTGCCTTCGTAGAACACGTACAGCGGGATGAACATGAGCAGCGGTGTGACCGGGTCGGCGCCCGGGGTGATGAAGTTGGCCAGGATGCCGAGCCCGAGGAACCAGTACACCCGGTTCTTGTACAGCCACCGCGAGCTGATGACGCGGAGCATGCCCAGCACGAACAGCACGACGGGGAGCTCGAAGACCAGTCCGAAACCGATGACTATGAGCAGCACGAAGCTGACGAACTGGCCGATGTCCGGCAGGTATGACGTGTTGGGCGGCGAGAGTGAGTTGAGGACCTTGACATACAGCGGCAGGGCGAATATGGCCACCGCCACCCCCAGAGCGAAGAAGAAGATCGTCGCGGCGATCAGCGGCGCCATGAACCTGCGCTCGTGCGCGTGCAGCCCGGGGCTCACGAACCACCAGGTCTGCTGGATCAGCACAGGCGCTGCCAGGACAAAGCCAATGCAAACCGCGACCTTGACCTCGATCAGGACGCCACCGGCGAGACCCAGGTAGATGGCGTGGCCGATGCCGGCCCTGCTGATCAGCTGGCCGATCACCGGCCTCGAGATGAAGAATCCGGCGACGGTCGCGATGCCCCAAGCGATCAGCGACACGATGAGGACGCGGCGCAGCGCCTCGAGGTGCTCGATCACCGACATGCGCGGCTCCTCGACCGGGAGACCAGCCCGGGGGCCGCGCTGCAGGACCCTGTCCAGGAGGGCCACTAGCTAAGGCTTGGGCGGATTGGCCTCTGCCGAGGATCCCGTCGCGGTGCTGTCGGAGGCGGCCATCGGCGCCGGTGGTGGCGGTGGTGGCGGTGGTGGCGGCTCCGGCTTCGCCTGCACCGCCGTGGTGACCTCGCTGGTGAGCTCGTTGGTCGCTTTGCGGAACTCGCGCATCGCCTTTCCGACGGCACCTCCGAGCTCGGGCAGGCGACCCGGCCCGAAGATGATGAGGACGATCACGAGCAGGATGACGAAGTAAAGCGGGTGTATCCCGAACATTTGAGCCGATTATAAGCTCGGGTTGTCAGGCGGAGGTCAGGCCGGGATCAACTGACCTTGATCGTGATCGATGTGATCGTGTCGGTCGCGGTCAGAGCCTGGGCCTTGTCCAGGCCGGCGGTGACCGTGCCGAACCGGTTGTAGACCGCGGTCGGTCCCGAGCCGGGCCACGCGGCCTTTTCGATGAAGAACTGGCTGCCGTTCACCGCTCCGCCCTGGACGCGCGCCATGCCCACCGCGCCCAGGTCCCAGGCGGGTGAGTAGTTCGGCTCGTCGGGCAGGTTGTAGCCCGGTCCTCCGCGACCGTTGTTGAGGGGGTCCCCGGCTTGCACGACCCAGCTCTCGCTATCCCAGAAAGTCAGGCCGTTGTAGTAACCGTGGATCGCGAGCACCACGAAGTTGTTGACGGTGACCGGAGCGATCTCCGGGTACAGGTGCACGACGATCGCACCCTGGGTCGTGTTGATCGTGGCGTCGAAGCTCTGGCTCGCGTTGATGCACATCGGCTGGGGGCCTAGGAATTCGCGCGGCGCGACCTGGACCGAGGTGTGGCAGCCCGCCAGGGCTGGCGGCACCGGCAACTCAAGCGCCTTGTCGACGAGCAGGCCGGAGCCGAGCACGACCGCGATCACGATCCCCAAGACCAGCAGGGTCACCCACGAGCGGCGCCCCCCCCACTCGAAGCCGCCGTCCTCAGGTTCGGCCGCAGCCGCCCGTCTGACGCGCGCCTTGGTCATTTCCGAGCCGCAGCTTCGGCGATCGCCTGCACCAGGCCGTGCGTCGTGTACTCCCTGGCCACGATGGACACGTTGAGCCCGAGCTTGCGCGCGGTGTCCGCCGTGACAGGACCCATGCATGCCACCTCGGCGTCGCCCAGGATCGCGGGCAGCCGGTCCTCGGCGAAAGCCTTGACGAAGTTGTAGACGGTGGACGAGCTCGTGAAGGTGATCACGTGCACGCCTTCCGCGTTGAAGAGCCGCATGAGTGCGGGACCTGCCTCGACCGGGCAGCCGGAGCGGTAGACGGGAAGGATCTCGACTTCTGCACCTCGGTTGGCCAGCAGGGATGGTAGAGCGTCGCGCGCGACCTCCGCACGCGGCACTAGCACGCGCATGCCTTTCATCTCCCAACCTTCGAGCGCCTTGGCGAGGCCCTCGGCCGTGTACTCGGAGGTGACGAGCTCAGGCCTCAGGCCGTGACGCTCGAGTGACTCGGCGGTTTCCTGGCCGATGGCGCACAGCTTGGAGGTGTGCAGCGCTCTCGCGTCGGCACCGGTGGCCAGCAGCATCTGGAAAAAGATGTCGACCGCGTTGGCGGAGGCGAAGATGACGAGAGCAGTCCGATCCAGGCTCTTGATCGCGGTGCGCACGCGTTCGTCGGTGGGCATGGGGCGGATCTCGAGCGTGGGAATCTCGATCACCGCCGCGCCGAGGTCGACCAGCTCGCGGCGGAACGGGTCGACCTGGTGCCGGGCTCGCGTGATCAGGACCCGGCGCCCATGCAGCGGGCGCTTCGACATCGTGTCGAGCCGGTCGGCCATCGCGACGCCAGGGCCGAGGACCAGCAGCGCCTCGCCCCGCAGGCCGTAGGTGCTGGCCTTGCGGAGCAGCTCGCCAAGAGGCGCGCTGACCCGGTGCTGGCCCGGCAATCCCGGGTTGAGGATGAGCGCCGAAGGCGTGTCAGCCGAGCGGCCGTCTTCCAGAAGGGCGCTGATGCCGGACTGCCACCAGCCCGACGCGAGGCGGAGCACCACCGTCTCCGAGCCCTTGACGAGGCCGAAACCGATGGACGCGGACATGCCTTCAATGGTGAGCGGGATGCCGCTCATCACCGGGGCGGCGAGCTCGACGATGAGGCCCGCTATGGCCTCGAAGTCGATGCCCGCGCGGTCCAGCTTTTCAGCCAGTGCGCTGCCGTTCGAGAACGCATACGGATTCCCGGGGAAGAGCACGGTCACGCTGCGACCGCTACGGGCGAGTCGCACGATCTCGTCATGCGATTCGAGTGCCGCGATGTCCGCGTTGGGCGGCGCGAGGTGCAAGAGTCCCACACCACAACCATCGTTGTAGCGGATCACCTCGGCATGCCTGATCGCGTCGACTGCTTGCACAGTGGCGAGTCCAGGATGTCCTGGTCCTACGCCCACGAGCCGGACCCTGCTCACTCCACCATCCCCACCCGGGACACGCCGACAGATTAGAGCTTTCGGGAAACCACGTAGTCGGCGAGGAGCTCGAGAGTTTCGAGCGACTCGCTCCGTCCGAGCAACTTCAGTCGATCGCGCGCCGCGGCGCCGTGATCGCGCCCACGCTGCAACGCTGCCGCGGGTCCATCGCTGTTGCGAACAACGTCGACGATTTCGCGCGCCTCTTGAGAGTTGAGCTTGCGCCCATCGACCAATTTGGAGTGGAGGGTTGTGGCAACCGCTGCATTGTTCATCGCCAGCATGAGGGGCAGGGTGGCGAACCCCTCCTCCACGTCGTGACCGGTGGGCTTGCCGATCTCACCTTCGGTGCCGACGTAATCGAGCACGTCGTC
Organism: Candidatus Dormibacteraceae bacterium; assembly: GCA_050734615.1. Lineage (GTDB taxonomy): Bacteria > Chloroflexota > Dormibacteria > Dormibacterales > Dormibacteraceae > DASXBJ01. Next base: position 6,910 of record JBOHUP010000149.1, read on the forward strand.
GGTGATCTGAAACGCAAGGCCGAGCATGCGGCCGTATTCACGGAGCGCTCCACGTTCATCATCGTTCAGTCGCGCGAGCAGAGCGCCTATGTCGCAGCACGCCGCGAGCAATGTTGCAGTCTTCGCTTCGATGCGCTGCATGTACTCGTCGACGCTGGTGCTGTAGCGGTACCGGATCGCCTGCTGCCGCACCTCGCCTGCGCAGATCTCCATCACCGTTCGAGCGAGGATGGCGACGACTCCGGCGGAACCGGAGCGGGCCGCCATCTCATACGCTTTCGCAAAGTAGAAATCGCCGATAACGATGGCGAACTCATCGCCAAGTGATGCGGCCACCGTCGGGCGGCCACGCCGGACGGCCGAGCGGTCGATCACGTCGTCATGGACCAGCGTCGCGGCATGCGTGAGCTCCACCGCCATTGCGGCCGGCATCAGCTTGTCTCTCTCGTACTTCCCCGAGCCTGCTGCGAGCAGGACCAGGGCCGGCCGGATGCGCTTGCCGCCTGCCTCGAACAGATCGGCCATCGGGGCCGCGACGACCTCTGGATCGCGAAGGATCTCGCTGCGCAGGCTCGACTCGACCAGGGTGAGATCGGCCGTCACCGGGCCGAAGAGCGCGCGAGGCTCTTCCGCCACGACCGTCAAGCAGACTTGACCGAGAGGCGGTAGCCGAGGCCCGGCACGGCCTCGAGGTTGACGCCGGTGTTCGTATGCTCCAAGAGCTTGCGCCGGAGCCTCTGCACGTGCGGGTCCACGGAGTGGTCATCCAGGTCGTGTGGATAGCCCCACACCTTGTCGCGCAGCTGTGCGCGGGTCAGCACGCGCTCAGGGTTCGCGGCCAGCACGGCGAGCAGGTTGAACTCGGTCATCGTCAACGTGATCTCTTCGTCGGCAATCTTCACGCGGCGCGCGGCGTTGTCGATTTGCAGCGTGCCGATGGTGAGGACACCTTCGCGACCGCCACCCGCCTCGGCGAGCGCGGATCGCCTGAGGTGAGCATTGATCCGGGCGGCCAGGATGCGCGAGTCGAATGGCTTTGTGATGTAGTCGTCGGCACCAACCTCGAGCCCCACGACCTCGTCCATCTTGGTCGTGCGGCCGGTCAGCATCACCATCGGGCTGACCAGTCCCTGCCGGCGCAGTTCACGGATGACCTCGGTGCCGCTGATGTCCGGGAGGACCCAGTCGACGAGGACCAGGTCAGGCTGGCCGCTCGTCGCCAGCTCGAGCGCTTGCGCCCCCGTCCCCGCCTCGAGGACCTCGTGCCCTTGGAGGCGGCACACCTCGGCCACCAGCATCCGGATGGGCGCGTCGTCTTCGATGACGAGAATGCGCCGCTTGCGGCGAGCGGGCGGTGTAGTCAGTTCGGTATCGGAGGCGCGAAACCCACCCGTCGCGATTCGCGAGTCGAGCGCTTGGGCCTCCTCATCAGGAGCACGCGTTTCTCCCCCCCATCGATCACGTCACCGAGCTCCCAGCCTTCGAGGGCGGCCTCCCGGAGCAGCTTGACGAGCGTCACTCCGTCGACCACCTGGGCCACGGTGAGGACGTGGGTCGAGAACTCCCATTCCCGCGCGGGCATCCCGACCGACGGCAGCGGACCCATCGCTCCCGCGCCGGCGCCCGGCGGCTGGGGCTGATTCGGCTGGTTGGGCTCGTCGGGCTCGTCGTCGGGATCTTCTTCAGAGCGCACGTTCATCTCGGACGATTGTAGGCGGACTGTCGTCAGGCGTTCGTCGGAATGTAGTCGACGTTGATCGGAATACCCCCGGCGGGGGTCGAACCCGCGCTGGACCGGGTTTAAGCCGGCTGCCTCTGCCATTGGGCTACGGGGGCAAGACCAATTTTGCCCCGCGCGACTACTACTTCGAGTTACTTCGGGTAGTCGAAGAATCCCTTACCGGTCTTCCGGCCGAGATGACCCGCTTCGACCAGCCTGCGCAGGACCGCGGGCGCGTCGGAGCCCTCGCCCTGGCGGTGGCGGTCTTTCATCGCGCCGTAGAAGATGTCGAGGCCGCTGAAGTCGAGGAGATGGAACGGGCCCATCGGCCAGTTCAGACCTTTCTGGACGGCGATGTCGATGTCCTCGGCGCTCGCGTAACCGCCTTCGAGCAGGCGCATGGCCTCTTCTGATGCGGCAAAAAGAATCCGGTTCACGATGAAGCCCCAGATCTCCTTCTGCAGTAGCACCGGCGTCCGGTCGATGCTGCGCACGAACTCCATCGCGGTCTCGATCGTCTCGTCGGAGGTCTTGGGGCCGCGCACCACCTCGCACAACTGCATCACGGTGACCGGATGAAAGAAGTGGGTGTTGCAGCAGCGGTCCGGCCGGCCGGTGAAATCCGCGAGGCGGCTGATCGCGATCGTGCTCGAGTTGCTCGTCATGATCGCGTCCTTACTGGCATGCTTGCCGAGCGCTTCGAAAATGCTCTTCTTGGCATCGAAGTCCTCGACTACCGCCTCGATCACCATGTCTGCCGTGAGCGCGGCGGACGCGAGGTCGCCGGAGTCGGTGATGCGGTGAATGGCTTGGTCCGCGACCTCACTGGTCAGGCGACCTTTCTCGACCGACCGATCGAGCAGACGGCGGTTCTGCAGCCGCGCCTTCTCGAGCTGTCCGGCGACCGCATCGACCAGGACGACCTGATAGCGGCCGCTCAGCGCCGTCTGGAGCGCGATCTGGGAGCCCATGGTCCCGGCGCCGACGACAACCACACGCTTCAATTAATGCATGAGGGTGAGCATGAAGCAATTCGAGGCGGCCGCGCAGGAGGCGATCGACTCGATCCCTGAGCCTTTCAAGCCGTACCTCGAGAACACCGTGTTCATCGTCGAGGAGAGATCTCCTGAGGGGTTGATGGGCCTGTACGAGGGCGCGGGGGCGCTGGCTGCCGGCGAGGGCATGCCCGAGCGGATCACCCTGTTCAAGAGAGCACACGAGGACTCGGCGAGCTCGATTCAGGAGCTGGTCGGTGAGGTGCGGCGGACCATCCTGCACGAGGTGGGGCACCACTTCGGGATGGACGAAGACGACCTCCCCTTCTAGCGCAGGGTCCAGAAGGCGCGGTCCCACAGGATGAGTGGATCGCCCGTCCCGATCGCGGCCGCCTCGACCTCACCTACCAATATGTCGTGGTCGCCGGCCTCGTGGACCTGGACGAGCCGGCATTCGAGCCACGCGGCGCAGCCGTCGACGAGGGGGATCTCGTTGCGGCCGAGGTGGTGCGGCAGGGTTCGCCAGGCTGGATCGATGGCGGGCGCCCGGCCGGCGAGCCGGTCGGCGATGAATTCCTGCGATCGGGTCAGCAGGCTCAGGTTGAACTTACCGCTCTGAACAACCGCCGCTCGGGTGGCCGCCTCGCGTTCCAGTCCCACAAGAACTAGCGGTGGTTCGAGAGAGATCGAGACCAGGCTGCTCGCGGTCATGCCGCGATATTCAGCGCCGAGGCGCGAGCTGACGACGACCACACCCGCCGGGAGGCGGGCCATGACGTCTCGGAACTCGTGGTCAGGCAAGTGCTCCACAGCCTAACGGCGTAAAGCCGGGTCAGGAGACTCGCGACGGTAGAATCGAGCAGGACGAGGCCACGTAGCCAAGTGGCAAGGCAGAGGTCTGCAAAACCTCCATCCCCAGTTCGATTCTGGGCGTGGCCTCCAATACGAAATCACCCGATTTCGACCCCCAACCTCGACCTCCCAAGCCCCCCGTGTTGCCTAACTGTTGCCAATCGCCTCGGGAACGTTGTTAACAAGGTCGGTTGAGCGCCCGAACATTTGGCCGCATAATCAGAGTTGCCCGCCCAAGCATCTATGGACGCGCGTCCAATGAGGAGTCCGTCCGACAAGCGTAAGTGTTGAAACCCCGCGTAGTAGTGGGAAGACCTTTCCAGTGATCCGGGGCGCCGGTGCCTGCACATCGGCGCTCTCGGATCAAACAACCATGCAGGAGGTTGTTACTAAATGAGCAAAGGCCCTGGCCTTTGGCAACGGCTGATACTTCGGCAGCTTGAGGCGGACGTCGGCTTTCCGCTTCGGGAGTTCTGGCGAGTCCTTGGGCCGAAGCGTGGACCCTGGACCCCATCCGAATACTCGGCCCTACTCCGCGCTGCCCACGCCCTAGAGGCGGCTGGCAAATGCCAACTCCGCCGCAGGGACGACATGGCGAACGGGGTAAGGCGCATCGATCACACGACCCAGCCCATTCTGTTCGTCACCCAACCGGGCGCAGTTTTCAAAGAGGTGCGGCGGCCTCGCAGCACGACGCGTGAATGGATCACGTTTCTTTCCTTTGACGGCGCCCACGCGGCCGAGTGGATACACGATCCGAAACCGAATCCAGATGGCAGCACATGGTCTCGTGAGAGCGCGACAAGCGGCGACCCCCATACGAGGGACTCCCATGAGGGAACGGGGTTCGTCAGGAAACGCCGAACGATTCTCGTCCGGGAGCCCTCCTCATCTTGGCTCGAAACGATCGTTGGCTTGGGTGGCAGGCGTTCGGAGCGCGAACATACCGAGCGCATGCGCCATGCCCGCAGGATGATCGGACAAGCCACCCACGCAGATCACCCGAGGGCCGATGACGAGAAGCCCTTTCCTCGCGGTGAGTGGGAGCACTTAATCCCAGTGAGGTTGACCGGGGAGCGAACGCGAGCACTTGCGCTCGCGATCATTCAACTCCGTTTCGCCCTTGGGGGTTCGTGGACAAATACGGGGGTCGGGCCAACGGTGCCTTACCTACGCGAGCTGTCCGGTAGCAGTCTCACGAGATCCCTTCGACGATTGGCAAAGACCGGCTTCCTCTACGTCGATGACTGTGACCGGCTCTTTGTTCAGTCCGTCCGCGGCGCCAAGTTGAGGGACATTTACGCTCGACGTGCCCTCGGACGGCTGGACCGGATCCTGGCTAAGCGGCACACTAACCCACCTCTTGAGGTTCCGGGCACAGCAGAACTGATCGCAGACGTCGCGGCCCACTCCATATGTGTTGAAACTCAGCACATTGACGCAAGTGCATGACCAACGCCAGTTCCCATAAGGGGATGTCAATGACATACGTCGGCATTTACAGCGGCACTGTTAATCCGCGATTGATTGCTACCTCCGACGACCCGGCTTTGGTTGAGGAGGTAGCTAGGCGGATATTGGCTGATAGCACGGTCCCCGATCCCGATCGCGCCGTGCGTCACCTCGAGCGTGGGCGCCGCGAGGCTCTCCGTGAAATCTCTAAGCGCTCAAGTCCGAAATTGACCGTCGTCAGTGGGACTGGAGCGTAAGTGTTGAAACCCCGCGTAGTAGTGGGAGAGACCATCTAGCCTCTTCCGCGTCGCCACCGGCCGAGCCCGGTGAGCCCATTTCTGAGAGGCCCTCATGCCCCTGGTCGAACCAAACGTCGAAGCACATCCACAGCCAGCCGTCGAACCCATCCCCGCGATTCTCGACGAGCCGACGATTCGCCGATTGCTGTCAGTCTCGAGGCCGGTCGCCTTCCAAGTTCTCCATGCATGCAGACCGTTCCGCGTTGGCCGACTTCTCAGGTGCACAGGCGACGACTTCAAGCGCTGGATCGAACAGCAGCGCGGGATCTCGTCGTGATCCGCGATCTCGACGCCCACGCCAGAAGCATCGGCTTCGCAGATCGTCGATCGATGGAGGACTATGCGGAGGCGCTTGCAGTCGTTATCGCTCGACGCAAGCACCGCGACCCCATAGACCCGAAATCTGCATTTGAGGAATGGCGAGGACTAGCCCGCCGGATGCGTAACGAGACAACCTCATGAGTGCGCCGCAGTCCGCGGCCCTTCGCGCTGCGCTCGACGAGAAGCTGGCTCGTACCAAACACCTCGGGGTTGAAACTGTGGGCTTTGAGTCTGCGGCAGCCTTCGAGCACGT
>JBOHUP010000150.1:0-7780 GCA_050734615.1 Candidatus Dormibacteraceae bacterium
GTCCCATGTTCGTGGCTAGCGACAGCGTAGACCGGCCTGAGGCTGTGGCTAGAACGGGCCAGACCCTGAGGCTGTCGCCGGAGTTAGGTTGTGAGTCTGAACGCGGACCCTAAACAAAGGGGCGTTAGCGCGACTCAGATTACGGCTTGTATGCACTGCCCCTGGATGCCACGGCGAGGACCGCGATGAGGTGGGCGGAATCATCCCTGTGAAAGCGGACGCGCCAATCGCCTACCCGCAACCGCCACATCTGCTCGGTACCCTGCAGACGGAGCACGTCGCCAGCCGGCAACCGCATGATAGCCTCGAGAATTCGCTCCCGCTCACCTCGGCTCAGCCGGCGGAGCGACTTGAAAACCCCCGGGCGGATCTCGATCCGCCACGGCCGTTCGCTCAGCCCAGAAGCTCCTTGCGCGCCTGTTCGAGAGGGATTCCCTGCTCATTTAGGGCGGTGGCGTCTTCAGCCCGTTCTTCGTCGGTGTACGGCTCGTCATCCAAGGGTGCGACGTCAAGAACGGCGATCATTGGGTCTTGAGCCGCGCGCGTAAGCAACAAGCCGGCCGCCTCAACAGCAGCCTCCGGAAGCGCGTCAACCAGCTTGTGGAGCTCAGCGCGGGTCATGCCTATAACACTACCGCGAAAGCAGACGCATACGGATGTCATACCTACGTGCTGCGACCATTGCCACAAAGACCGCAAGATCTAGCCACTCGGATGGATGCAGTGTGACGGCAAGCCGCGACGACGACCTCGAAGCCCGGCTCAATGATACCCTGGCAACGATCCGAAGTCTGCAGGCCGAGAACGCACGGCTGCGTGGGCTTCCGAAGCCCGGAAACACCGAACTGCCGGCGCAGATGGAGGCCTCGGCCGCGAGAACTACGACGGTGGTCGGCGGAGTCGACTCCCAATCATCTGAGTCGGTCAAAATCGCGCTCTTTCGCCGTCTCTTTCGAGGGCGCGAGGACGTGTACGCCTACCGGTGGGAGGGCCGCGATGGCAGATCCGGATACTCGCCCGCCCTACGGTCTGGAGCAAGGAGGCAGAAAGGCCAGAGACCAGATTCCGACGTCCTGCTTCCACTCGACTCCGACGTTGTCCAGAGCCATCTCCTTGGCCGCCGAGTGGTTGGTGTCTACCCAATGCTCGAGGATGAGACCTGCTGGTTCCTGGCGATTGACTTCGACAAATCAACCTGGCAATCCGATGTCGCTGAGGTCATGAGGTCATGCGAGGAACTCGGCGTGCCCGCGTCGATCGAGAGGTCGCGATCGGGACGCGGCGGGCACCTCTGGATTTTCTTCGACAGCCCTGTCTCAGCCGCCACTGCGAGAAATCTCGGCTGTGCACTCCTAACGCATGCCCTCGAACGCCGGCATCAGATCGGGTTCGATTCCTATGATCGACTCTTTCCCAGCCAAGACATCATGCCGAAGGGCGGCTTCGGGAATCTGATCGCACTGCCTCTTCAACGTGTCGCGCGACAGGCTGGCAACAGTGCGTTCCTGGACCAAAATTTCGAACTCTACGAGGATCAGTGGTGCTATCTGGACTCCGTGCGCCGGCTGACGGGACCGAACTGCGAGATGATCGTTCGCGAAGCCGCTCGCACCGGCAAGATCCTCGGGATTGACGCGCGCTGGTTCGAGACCGACGAAGACGCGCGCGAGCCCTGGCGATTGACTCCGTCACGCCACCGCGCCGATGCGCCGATCGAAGGATCGCTGCCCGCGTCCATCGAGGTGGTGCTTGCCCATCGGGTCTTTGTGGCCAAGAGCGGCGTCCCCCCGATGCTACTCGGCAGGTTACGTCGTCTGGCTGCTTTCCAGAACCCGGAGTTCTATCGCGCCCAGGCCATGCGGCTCTGGACGGGCGACAAGCCCCGGGTTATCGACTGCTCGGAGGAGTTTCCCGAACATTTGGCCCTTCCCCGTGGATCGCTGGAGCAGGTGATCAAGCTCCTGGAAGGACAAGGGATCTGGACTACCGTGAGGGACGAACGTCACTCAGGCGTGCCGTGCGACTTTACTTTCAGCGGCGAATTGGCACCCGAACAGCTGCAGGCGGCTGAGGCGATGGCAGCGCATGACATCGGCGTCCTGGCGGCGCCAACCGCGTTCGGAAAGACAGTGATTGGCGCGTGGCTGATCGCGAGGCGCGGCGTGAACACCTTGGTACTAGTCCACCGTCAACAGTTGGCGGATCAATGGCGAGAACGATTAGCTGCCTTCCTAGACCTTCCGCCGCGATCGATCGGCCAGTTTGGCGCCGGACGTAACAAAGGCAGGGGAAGGATCGACATCGGCATGCTCCAGAGTCTCTACAACAAGGGAGCTGTCAGGGACGTGGTGGCGAACTACGGTCATGTGCTCGTCGATGAATGCCACCACATCCCGGCTTTCAGCTTCGAAGCCGTTCTCAAAGAGGTCAAGTCCCGCTACATCGCGGGGTTAACTGCCACGCCGATCCGAAAAGATGGCCATCACCCGATCGTGATCATGCAGTGCGGACCCATCCGACACCGGGTCGACGCACGGGAGCACGCTGAGACGCGTCCCTTTCATCACACTGTCATTCCGCGGATCACCTCTTTCATCCTGCCTGATGAAATCGTCAGCGCCGGCATCCAAGAGATCTACTCGCGATTGGTGGCTGACTCGTCACGGACGGCGACGATCGTTCGCGACGTCCTCGATGCCGTCCACGATGGCCGATCGCCGCTTGTGCTCACTGAACGAACTGAGCATCTCGAGGAGATGCAGCGGCTATTCAGCCGGCAGGTCGAAAATCTCGTGGTGCTCCGAGGAGGTATGGGCGCGGGGGAGCGTAAGGCGGTAGTTGTAAGGTTAAAGACCATCCCCGACCAAGCACCACGCGTCCTTCTGGCGACGGGGCGCTACATTGGCGAGGGCTTCGACGATGCTCGCTTGGATACGCTCTTCCTGGCGCTGCCGGTGTCCTGGCGCGGAACCATCCAACAGTACGCAGGTCGCCTCCATCGCCTTCACGAGCGCAAGCGTGAGGTCCGAATCTACGACTACGTGGACGCCGCCGTCCCGATGCTGGCAAGGATGCATCAGAAACGTATCCGCGGCTACGCCGCCATCGGCTACTCGGTAGCAGCGGCCGATTCTGTTCACAACGCGAGTCCCTGACGGGCCCCTGGCCCAGGTTGCTTACCAATGCGCGTCTGATGCCGCGAGGGCCTGGAGCCTACGTCACAACGATAGGTCGAGGGATATTCGAAATCCTCCGATGTCCGAGTTATCAGCTGAGTTGACCCTGGATGCCACTTGATTTCTATGCGTAACCCGCTGCCGTCAGGCGAGTTTGATCTTGGAACTGGTGGTGGTGGACCGAAGCGTATGTAACGCGAACCAATGCGTAAGCCTCATTGGAGCCCAGATCTCGGTATAGATGGGGGCGGGCCCGAGGCTCTCGAACGCCAGCGCGGGTGGGTCTCGGTCATAGTCGATCCGGCCGTGCACGGGATCGAGATGATCCGCGGCGAGATCGAGCACCACCGTACGAGGCCCGGGGATCGCCGTCGAAGGGCCCGCCCACGCTTCCCGTGCATATCAGGACGCTGCCGTCCAACTGCTTGACCGCGGTCCCATGTCGGTGGCCGAAGACGAAGTCACCGGTTGCCTCGCCGAACGCGCGGTGCCACGCGTTGTCGTTCGCGTCGAACCGCGGCACCGCCCTCGTCAGAGGACCGGCGTGTCGCATGGTCAGGCTCTTCCGTTCAGCTGGCTGATAGCTGTCCGGGAGATTGTCGGGCAACTGTCGGAGGCCGTTCGTCCCGAGGCGAGCCCTGACGAACTCGGCGGCTTCCCACCGGGGTCGGTCGGCGGCGCTCGTCCAAGGCAGCGTCTCGACGTTCGCCCGGTCTACGTCGCCTTGGGTGATGTGGACGCAACTATCCAACCCATGTCGAGTCATTCCCGAGGCCACGGGCCGCCAAGTCGCCCTGACACCAGACCTCGTCGACCTCGACGATGTCGCTTGCCACAAGGATGGGACCACCCTCTGCCAATAACTAGGGACCACCCCTCGACCCGGAGCGGAACATAAAGGATGGTGGCGTAGCGGCGGCAGGTTGCCGTGGATGCCCCCGAGGACAGCGACTCGCAAACTGGGGCGCCTCCCTGCTCAAGGTATTGGTGTTATTGGTTGCGGGCGAGTTCAGCGTGCGATCGGCGTGCGATGAGCGTGCGATCAGCGTGCGATGCCCCGTAACCGGTGGGACGACCGAACGAGGGTAGCTGGAGGCCCTTGCGCGTTAAGGGGTGGGAACAGCCGCCCAGCGTGCGATCAGCGTGCGATGGCCCTATAGCGTCTGGGCCATGCGATCCGTCCGATTTAGAGGTTCAACCGGCGCGGATACCGGCGCGGATATAAGATGGGCTCGGTATCGCCTAAGGGCGCAGTCATGATTGAAGGCCGTGCCCGCCCGCGAGGGAGGGCTGAGGAACTCGTGACGAGATCCTGGACCCGAACGCTCGCTGCCATCGGGGTCCTGGTGGTCCTCGCCGCGATCCTCTCCACCCTCACCCTCAGCGGCCGTTTCGCCGATCTCCGTTACGCCGATATTCCGTGGCTCAGGCCCTGGCCCCCTCAGGGTTTCGCGGTCAACCCTCTGAATTCGACCGACCGCGGAGACCTTATCAACCTGGCGGAGGCCGCCAAGGTACGATCCGACCTGCTGGCCGACGGGAGGATCGAGGTCGACGCCTACGCACACGGGCTCACCGATCCGCTGTCCGAGGCCGACACCGGACGCGCCCTGGCCAAGGCGGTCGAGGGCGTGATCTCGAACAACCATGCGGGTCTCCAGGAGGTGGCCAGCAGCCAGCTGGAGAGCGTCGTGGTCGGCCGCCTGCCCGACCCAAACCAGACAACGATCTCTTGGTGCGTGGTCGAGAGGGGGGTGTCCACTCTCACCTTCGTTGCCCAGTCGACTGGGGCCACCGTGCGCACCGAGTCCTTCCGCTTCGAGGGGAAGTTCTGGCTGACCCGCGTGAACGGGCGCTACCTGATCGCGGACGTTGACATCAGGAGGCTCACCTGAAGCATGCGAAAGCTCCTTCGGCTGCTGGTCGCCGTTGCCCTGCTCGCAGCGCTGCTTCCGGTGACGGCCCATGCCGAGGTCGATGACCCCAACAACAAGAACACCGTCAATGTCGGTCCAGTCAGCAACGGTCCGGTCGTGAGCCAGGGTTCGGCCGGATATGACCCAAACGGCATCACTGCCACTACCTCTAGCCATCCATCTGAGTCGGGCACGACCCCAACTGGGCCGACCTACATATACCATCCTGTACCCAACAACGCGATCCCAGCTCCAGGACCGATCCAGAACAACAACGGGACGTTGAGCAATGCGGGACAGGGGATTCCGATATCGGCATGTCCTGCCGGCCAAACCGGCTACTACGTGTACGACTCCAACGGCAACAGTCTCGGACTGATCTGCGTTCCCAATCCCTCGGGCAACCTACCGCCACCGACCAACCCCGAGATCGCGCTCGCCGAGCAGGCCAGCTCTCAGCAACCGTGGCCGGTCCTGGTGATGGGAGTCAACCCGACGGTCGGCCTCACCGGGCTGGCCTCCTGGTTCTGGCTCACCGGAGCGAATCCGCGGATGCCGGACGCCACCGCGACGGCGGGCCCTCTGACCGTGACCGTCCACGCCGCTCTGGCCGGGGTCACCTGGGAGTTTGGCGACGGGCTCGGCTACGACTCCAGCGATCTCGGGCGGCCCTATCCCCAGCCGAGCGACGTGCAGCACATCTACCAGAGCGACACGTACGGCCAGCCGCTGGGCCTGCAGGTTCGGGCTGTCCTCCGCTACGAGGTGACCTACCGGGTCAATGGCGGCCCCTGGCAGCAGCTCGGCGTGAAGACCACGTCCTTCACGCAGCAGTACTCCATCTACCAGCTTCAACCGGAGGCGATACCAGCGGCATGAGCGCGATCCCCCAACGCCGACGGTTTCCAGTCGTATCCGGCACGGTCGAGCGGCGCTGGAGGTTGGCCGCGCTGGTTGGCGCCGGGATCGCCCTGCTGCTGGCCGTCTACGCCATTTTCGTCCTGGGGCCGGGTGCCGACGCCAACCAGATGGTCTCGGTGCTGCGTGCGGCCAAGGCGATCAAGGCCGGGACGACCATCACCTCCGACGATCTCTCCGTGACGACGGTCCGCACCGGCGACCCCGCTGTCCTCGCCACCCTGATGCGCAGCTCGGACGAGAATCAGCTGGTCGGCCAGGTCGCCTCGATGGACGTCCCGGCCGGCGACCTCGTTCCGGCGGCCGTCCTCGCGCCGCAGAGCACGGCGGGCTACTGGGACATGCATGTGCCGGTCCGCTCTCAGCCCGGCGATCTCACCGCCGGCGACCACGTCGCGATCGTGGTCAACGGCAACTCGTCGAGCGGCCAGCCGGTGGAGTTCGTCTTTGTCCAGGACGTGCGAGTGATTGCGGTCGACCAGAATGGCGACGACCTGTGGCTGCCGGCGAAGCTCGCGCCACAGATTCAGTGGTTTTCGGATCACGGCGGTTTGGTTCTCATGAGGATGCAGCCGGGCGCCGTCCAGAACCAGATCCCTGCCGGGGGAGGCGGCTGAATGGGAGTCACTGGCGTCTTCTCGGCTCGCGCCGATGGAGCGACCACGTTCGCCCTCGGCCTTGCCGCCGTCCTCGCTCGCGATAGCCGGACGCTGCTGCTCGACCTCCACCACGATTCGGCCGAGATCGCGCCCCTGCTGGATATCGAGACCACGGCCGGGATCGCTCAGGTCGCCTACAACGCCCAGCTCGCACCGGTCGACGCCGACGAGCTCGAAAAGCACGTGGCTTGGCGGGACGGCATCGCGGTCCTCGCCGGAGTGCGGGTGCCCCGGCTCGCCGAGCGCGTCACAGATCACTTCCTCACTGGCCTGCTCGATGCCGCGAGGCATCGCTTCGAGGAGATCGTCATCGACCTCGGCCGGGTGCGGGGCGCGGGTTTCCCGCTGGCCCTTGCCAACGCGCGCCTGCTCTGGGTGGTCAGACCAACCCCGCTTGGGATGGAGGCGCTGGAGCGCTGGCGCGGCGAGCTCTCCGAGGGCGAGCCGCAGTGGCTGGCGAAGACGGCTGTGGTGCTGAACGGCGTGAACGCGCTTTCCCTGGCCGGGGCCGACCGCTACGTGCAGGAGGAGCATGACCTGGGGGTCGCGGGCTCGATCCCGGACACGCCCGAGTACTGGGCCCGCGTCCAGATCCAGCATTCGGTCCGCGCCCTCAACACCGCCGATCCGGAGCATCCCCGCTACCGAAAAGCCCACGGAGAAGAGGCGGCGATCGCCCGCGCGGCCTTCGAAGCTCTCGCGGCGTCGCTCGCGTCCGCGCCCGTCCCGGAGCTGTCCCTTGTCCGCTGAGGCACTCGCGATCGACGCGCCGCCGGACAGCGTCGAGCTGGCGGAGGAGCACATCCGCCCGGCCTTCCGCAAGGAGCTCGACGATCTCCTGCGCGGCCGCGCCGACCCCCGCCCGCAACCCTCCGACGATCGCGTCATATTCGCGCTCGCCGACAAGGCGGTCCGCGACTACCACGCGGCGACAGCGCGGTCGACGACGCTGCCGCGGCTATCCCAGGTCCAGTACTGGGAGATCCGCCAGCGGCTCTACGTCACCCATGGCGCGCTCGGACCGCTGGGCGAGCTGCTGGCAATCGAGGGGGTCGAGGACATCCACATCAATGGCACCCGAGGCGGTTACCTCAACTTCGGAGACCACCGC
>JBOHUP010000151.1:0-11524 GCA_050734615.1 Candidatus Dormibacteraceae bacterium
GAAGCTGGCCGGCCAGCCGGAGTTGATCAACTCGGATCCTTACGGCGACGGGTGGATCCTCAAGGTGGAGCTCGCCGGCGAGCTTCCCGCCGACCTGCTCGACGAGGCAGACTACAAAAAGGTGACGGAGGCCTCCGCGCACTAGGTGCCTTACCTCGTCCACTCCGCCGAAGAGCGGACGGAGATGCTGGAAGCCATCGGTGTGAAGTCGATGGACGAGCTGCTCGTCGACATCCCTCGTTCGCTTCGGATCAGCGAGCTCGAGCTTCCCGCCGGACTCTCCGAGTTCGAGACGATGCAGCAGATCGCTTCGCTGGCCGCCCGCAACAAGGTCTTCCCCGACCGCCTCACCTTCCGCGGCGGCGGCGTCTACCGCAGGTTCATCCCGGCGGCTGTGGCGGCCGTCACCTCCAAGCCTGAGTTCTACACGGCATACACGCCATACCAGCCCGAAGCCAGCCAAGGCACCCTGCAGGCGATCTACGAGTTCCAGACCCTGATCGCCGAGCTGACCGCCCTCGAAATCGCGAACGCCTCCCTCTACGACGGCGCGACCGCGGTCGCCGAGGCCGCGATGATGGCCCATGTCCATACCGATCGAAACGAGGTCGTGGTTTCCGGCTATCTGCACCCCGAGTACCTGGAGGTGCTCCGCGCCTTTGGCGACGGACGGGGGATCAAGGTGCGCAGGGGCACTGAGCCAGGACCGAAGACGGCTGCCGTGATCTTCCAGCAGCCCGACTTCCTCGGCCTCCTCGCCGACGCCGAGTCGATCACCGAGGCCGCGCATCGCGCCGGGGCGCTGGCGATCGCATGCGTCGATCCGATCAGTCTTGCCATCCTCAAGCCGCCCGGCGAGTTCGGCGCCGACATCGCCGTGGGCGAAGGGCAGCAGCTTGGCCTGCAGCCGAGCTATGGCGGGCCGCACGTGGGTTTCATCGCGTGCCGCAAGGCGCTTGTCCGCCGTCTCCCCGGCCGCCTGGTCGGCGCCGCGCACGACGCCGCTGGACGGCGTGGTTTCGTGCTGGCGCTCTCGGCCCGCGAGCAGCACATCAGGCGCGAGAAGGCGACCTCCAACATCTGCACCAATCACTCGCTGTGTGCGCTGGCCGCCAGCGTGTACATGACCTACATGGGCTCCGAGGGCCTTCGCCATATCGCCGAGGTCAGCTTCCAACGTGCCCACGCGCTGGCCGGCCGGCTGGCGGCGCTGCCCGGCTGGGAGCTCGCCTTCCCGGATAAGCCGTTCTTCAACGAGTTCCCGATGAGGGCCCCCAGAGCGCCCGCGATGATCCGCAAGCTCGCTCGCAAGGGCATCCTGGGCCCACTCGACGTGCACCGTTGGTTCCGCGAGCTGAACGGAATCGTCACCTTCACCTGCACCGAGGTCAATGACGCCCGCTCGCTGGACGAGCTCGTCGAGGTCCTGAAGTCGTGAGCGAACCGCTCAGCTTTGAGCTCAGCCGGCCCAACGCCCACCCCCCACGCCTTCCCGAGGCCGAGGTCGCCTCACCCGGTCCGATCGAGGCGCTGCCCCCCAACCTGTTGCGCACGACGCCTCCCGGCCTTCCGCAACTGAGCGAGCCCGAGATCATGCGCCACTACAGCCGGCTCGCGTCGCTCAACTACTCGATCAGCGAGCAGTTTTATCCGCTCGGCAGCTGCACCATGAAGTACAACCCGGTCGTCAACGAGGTGGCCGCAGCGTTACCCGGCTTCGCCGGGCTGCATCCGTATCAGGACGAGGACTCCGTGCAGGGGGCGCTCGAGCTCATGTGGCGCCTGGAGCGCGCGCTCTGCGCGATTGTCGGGGTCGATCGGGTGACCCTACAGCCTGCCGCCGGGGCACACGGCGAGTGGACCGCGCTGCGCATGATCAAGGCCTACCAACGCTCCCGAGGCGAGCAGCGAGATGAGGTGCTCGTGCCCGACTCGGCGCACGGCACCAACCCAGCCAGCGCTGCGCTCAGCGGATTCCACGTCGTGGAGGTCAAATCAGGGCAGGACGGCCGGCTCCACCTGGCCGACCTCGAGTCGAAGCTCTCGCCGAGAACCGCCGCCTTGATGCTCACCAACCCCAACACCTTGGGTCTATTTGAGCGTGAGATACTGGATATAGCGGAACTTGTGCATTCTGTCGGAGCGATGCTCTACTACGACGGGGCCAACCTCAACGCCTTCATGGGCATCTGCCGGCCGGGCGACATGGGCTTCGACGCGGTGCACATGAACCTGCACAAGACCTTCACCACGCCCCATGGCGGGGGCGGCCCGGGAGCCGGCCCGGTCGGCGTCAAGGAGGCCCTGGTGCCGTTCCTGCCCGTGCCAACCGTCGAGCGGACGAACGGTCACCTCAAGCTCGACTTCAAGCGCCCGCAGACGATCGGGCGGGTGCGCAGCTTCTATGGGAACTTCGGAATGCTGGTCCGGGCGTACACGTACATCGTTGCGATGGGCGGCGACGGACTGGCCCAGGCCTCTCAAGACGCCGTGCTCTCGGCGAACTACCTGCGCAAGCAGGTGGAGAACGACCTGGAGATGCCGCATCCGGGGCCGTGCATGCACGAGTTCGTGGCCAGCGCCCGCCACCTGAGCCACGAGGGCGTGCGCGCCCTGGACATCGCCAAGGCCCTCCTCGACCGCGACTTTTACGCCCCGACGGTCTACTTCCCGCTGGTGGTGCCCGAAGCGATGATGGTCGAGCCCACCGAGACCGAAAGCAAGGCCACCCTGGACGCTTTCGCGAAGGCGATCAAAGAGATCGTCGCCGAGGCCCGCTCCAACCCGCAGAGCCTCCATGACATGCCCAAAAACCTGCCCGTCGGGCGGCTGGACGACGTGGCTGCGGCCCGCAAGATCAACTCCTACCTGCAGGGGCAGAGCGAGGACCCGGTTCTGCGGTGGAAAGCGCCCGCCTAGCCGGCCTGTTAAGAGGGCCCCTGCAGGCCATTTTTGAATTCGAAATCCGGTAGAATTGGACTCCTGAACCTCTGCCCAGTTGACCCCTACGATTTCTCCACGCTGGGAGGGCCGATTTCCCTGCCGGGCGCGCGCCGGGCGCACCTATGACGATGGCCAAACACTCGTCTCCGGAGGGTGGTCGCGGGCCCCAATCCCTTGGCGCGGATGTGGCGTACAACGCCGAGCAGATCCAGGTCCTCGAAGGCCGGGAGCATGTGCGGCGGCGTCCGAGCATGTACATCGGCTCGACCAGCACCACCGGGCTGCATCACCTGGTCTACGAGGTGGTCGACAACGCAGTCGACGAGGCCCTCGCCGGTTACTGCACGCGGATCCTGGTCACCCTGCACGCCGACGGCAGCTGCTCAATCGACGACAACGGACGGGGCATTCCGGTCGACATCCACAAGAAAGAAGGGCTCTCAGCGCTGGAGCTCGTCCTCACGCGCCTCAATGCCGGCGGGAAGTTCGGTGGCGGCGGCTACAAGGTGTCGTCGGGCCTGCACGGCGTGGGCGTCTCAGCGGTCAATTTCCTCAGCGAGAAGCTGCAGGTCTGGGTTCACCGCGGCGGCAAGGTCTATCACCAGGAGTACGAGCGTGGGGTGCCGACCCAACCGGTGAGGGTGGTCGGCAAGTCCGACCGCACGGGGACCATCGTCCGCTTCCGGCCCGACCCGCAGATCTTTCCTGACGTCAAGCTCGACCGCGAGGTCATCCAGCACCGGCTGCGGGAGATGGCGTACCTGAACAAGCGGCTCGAGATCGCCCTCGGCGACGAGACGCTGGGCTTCACCAACACCTTCTATTTCGAAGGGGGGATCGTTTCCTTCGTACGCGCCCTCAATCGCGACAAGGTCGTGGTCAACGACACTCCGTTTTACGTGGACCGAGAGGTCGAGGACACGCAGGTCGAGGTGTCGTTGCAGTACAACGACACGTTCGTCGAGAACGTGATCGCGTTCGCCAACACGATTCACACCATCGAAGGCGGCAGTCACCTGACGGGATTTCGCTCCGCGCTGACCAACGTGCTGAACCGGTATGCCCGCAAGGCGGGCATCCTGAAGGAGCAGGATCCCAACCTCACGGGTGAGGACGTACGCGAGGGCCTCACCGCGGTGATCAGCGTCAAGGTGCTCGAGCCGCAGTTCGAGGGCCAGACCAAAGGCAAGCTCGGCAACGCCGAGGTCCAGGGCCACGTGTCCATCGCGCTCACCGAAGGGCTGACGCAGTACCTCGAAGAGAATCCGTCCGAGGGCCGGCGCATCGTCGAGAAGTCACTGACCGCGGCGCGGGCGAGAGAGGCGGCTCGCAAGGCGCGCGACCTCGTGCAGCGCAAAAGCCTTCTCGAGTCGAGCACGCTGCCCGGCAAGCTCGCCGACTGCTCTGAGAAAGACCCCGCGCTGTGCGAGCTCTATATCGTCGAGGGCGATTACGCCGGCGGCACGGCCAAGGGCGGTCGGGACCGTCGCACGCAGGCCATCCTGCCTTTGCGAGGCAAGATCCTCAACGTCGAAAAGGCGCGTCTCGACAAGGTCCTGACATCAGACGAGATCCGCAACCTGATCACCGCGATGGGCGCCGGTGTGGGCGACAACTTCAACGTCGAGAAGATGCGCTACCACCGAATCGTCACCATGACCGACGCGGATGTCGACGGCAGCCACATCCGCACGCTTCTGCTCACCTTCTTCTTCCGCTACTTCCCGCAGGTCATCGAGAAGGGCTACCTCTACATGGCGCAGCCGCCGCTCTTCAAGGTGTTCAAGGGCAAGCAGGTGGTGTGGTGCCATTCCGAGGCCGACCGCGACAAGGCGATCCGCCAGCTGGGCAAGAACGCCGAGGCCGCGCGCATGAAGGGTCTCGGTGAGATGAACGCTGAGGAGCTTTGGGACACGACCATGAACCCGCAGACACGAGTTCTCCTTCGCGTCACGGTGGACGATGCAGCGGCGGTCAACGACACCTTCGAGAAGCTGATGGGCCCCGACGTCGAGCCGCGCAAGAAATTCATCCAGGCGCACGCCAAGAGCGTCCGGAACCTCGACATCTGAGAGCGTCGTCACATGCGCATCGCAGTCGACGCCATGGGCGGGGACTACGCGCCGGCCCAGATCGTTCTTGGCGCCGCCCAAGCAGCCTCGGAATATGGCATCGACATCTCGCTCGTCGGCCTGCCGTCCGCCGTGCAGCCACTCCTGGACAACCACCCGCGCCTGCACATGGTGCCGTGCACGCAGGTCATCGCGATGGACGAGCACCCGGCACGGGCGGTTCGGTCGAAGCCCGACGCATCGATATGCGTCTGTGCCCGCATGTGTAAGGAAGAGCGCGCCGACGGTTGGACGTCCGCCGGAAACTCGGGCGCCGTGATGGCGGCTGCACTCCTCATCCAGGGCCGCATCAGGGGCGTGGAGCGGCCGGCGCTGGGCTCGATCGTGCCCACGCGGGACGGCTTCGCCTACTTCCTCGACGTCGGGGCCAACGTCGACTCGAAGCCCGAATACCTGGTTCAGTTCGCCGCGATGGGCTCGGTCTACGCGCGCGAGATGATGGGGCGGCCCCATCCGCGGGTAGGCCTGCTGAGCAATGGCGAGGAAGAGAGCAAGGGCGACGAGCTCGTGAAAGAAACCTTGAGACGCCTGCGACGCACCATGCCGGGCTTCATCGGCAACGTCGAGCCGAAGGACATCTACAGCGCGAAGGCAGACGTGGTCGTCACCGATGGCTTCGTCGGCAACGTCGCCATCAAGATGGCTGAGGCGACCGCGGATTTTCTCTTCCGCAACCTGCGCGACGAGATACCGAAAACGATGCTGGGCAAATTGGGTGGGATGCTGATCCGGCCCGGGGTGCGGCAGCTCCGCGCGCGGATCGACTGGCGCGAGTTCGGCGGGGCTCCGTTGCTGGGAATCGACGGGGTGGCGGTGGTCGCCCACGGGCGCTCTGACGCCCGTGCGATCAAGAACGCCATTCGCGTCACGCGTGATGCGGTGCAGAATCAGCTCGTCGGTAAGATTCGGGCTGAGGTGGGAAAGGCATGAAAAACGGCCGAACGCGCGTCGTCGTGACCGGCATGGGAACCGTCAACCCTCTCGCCAAGAACCTCGAGGAGTATTGGGACGGGCTGATCGAGGGTCGCAGCACGGCCCGGTTCGCGGAAGGCTATTCAACCGAGAAGCTGAGCACCAAGTTCGCCTGCGAGGTCCCCAACTTCGATCCGCAGGACTTCATGGATCGCAAGGTTGCCCAGCGCATGGCGCGCTTCTCGCAGATGGCCGTCGCGGCCTCGACGATGGCGCTCGCGGATTCAGGCCTGGATCTCGCCAGCGAAGACGGCTTTCGCATCGGGGTCGACATGGGCACAGGAATCGGCGGGTTCATAGAGATGACCAATGGCGCGATCTCGTACGCGACGAAGGGTCGGCTCAACCCGCTGTACGCGCCGATGATCATTCCCAACATGGCCGCGGCATCCGTCGCGATGGCCTTTCACCTACACGGGCCCAACACGACGATCACCACGGCGTGTGCGGCGTCGACGCACACGCTGGGCGACGCAACGCGAGCGATCCAGCACGGCGACGCGGACATCATGCTGGCGGGTGGCACCGAAGCCTCGCTCTGCGAGGTGGGCATCTCATCGTTCAACGCCATCCGCGCCCTGTCGACTCGCAATGACGCTCCCGAGAAGGCCAGCCGGCCGTTTGACCGCGACCGCGACGGCTTCGTGCCGGGCGAGGGTGCGGGAACGCTCGTGCTGGAGTCGAGCGAGCACGCGATGAGCCGAGGTGCGCGCATCTACGGCGAGGTGCTGGGCTTCGCCCTCACCTGCGACGCTTTCCACCAGGTCGCCCCCGATGAGACCGGCGAAGCTCCGGCGCGGGCCATCACCAATGCTCTGCGCGACGCGGGACTCGAGCCGGCCGACATCGATTACGTCAATGCGCATGGCACCTCGACTCAGCTCAACGACGCTGGCGAAACCAAAGCGCTGAAGATCGCGCTCGGCGAGTGGGCGCACAAGGTTGCCATCAGCAGCACCAAGTCGATGATCGGTCACCTGCTCGGCGCGGCCGGTGCCGTGGAGGCGATCGCCACCCTGCTCACCATCAATCGCGGGATCATCCACCCGACCATCAACTACGAGAACCCAGACCCCGCATGCGACCTCGATTACGTGCCCAACCAGGCGCGCCGCAAGGATGTGCGCATCGCCATCTCGAACGGCTTTGGCTTCGGTGGTCACAACGCGGTCGTCGTGCTCGGCAGATTCCAGGAGTAGCGATTTGCCCGACGAACCGATCGACACCATTGGCACGGTCCTCCCTCGAAACCTCCAGGACGAGATGCAGACCTCCTACATGGAGTACGCCATGTCCGTCATCATCAGCCGGGCGCTGCCCGAGGTGCGTGACGGGCTGAAGCCTGTGCAGCGACGCATCCTGTACGCGATGCACCAGGCCGGTGCGACCTCGGGCAGCCGCTACCGCAAGTGCGCGGCCTTCGTCGGAGACGTGCTCAAGCTCTATCACCCGCACGGAGATACCGCCGTATATGACGCGTTGGTTCGCATGGCCCAGCCTTTCTCTCTCCGCTATCCGCTGATCGACGGCCAGGGCAACTTCGGGAGCGTCGACGGTGATCCGCCCGCGGCGATGCGATACACGGAGGCGCGCCTTTCCGCGATCACGGGCGAGCTCATGGCCGACATCGAAAAGCAGACGGTCGACATGGTCCCGAATTACGACAACTCGGAGATGCAGCCCGACGTGCTGCCCTCGCGGATCCCAAACCTTCTCATCAACGGCGCAACCGGAATCGCCGTTGGCATGACCACCAACATCCCGCCGCACAACATGCGCGAGATCGCCGCCGGAGTGAAGCACCTCATCGACAATCCGGAGGCGACCGGTGAGGACCTGCTGGAATTTATCAAGGGGCCAGACTTTCCAACAGGCGGGATAGTGATGGGCACCGCGGGCATCAAGGCGGCATACGCCACCGGCCACGGACGCATCATCGTGCGGGCGCGCCACACGTTCGAGCAGGCGCCGAACGGCCGCGAGCGGATCATCATCGACGAGCTGCCGTACGCGGTCAACAAGGCGACTCTGGTCGCCAAGATCGCCGACCTCGTATCTGAGCGCAAGCTCGAAGGGATCGCTGACCTCCGTGACGAGAGCGACCGCCAGGGCATGCGAATCGTCATCGAGCTCAAGCGCGAGGCGCGCGTGTTCACCGTCCTGAACAACCTCTACAAGCACACGACGCTGCAGCAGACGTTCGGTGTGATCATGCTGGCCATCGTTGACGGCCGGCCGATGGTGTTGAGCCTGAAGCAGGCGCTCCAGCTCTTCATCGACCACCGCCGCGACGTGATCCTGCGCCGCACGCGCTTCGACCTCGAGAAGGCACAGGAGCGGGCCCACATCTTGGAGGGCCTCAAGATCTGCCTTGATCACCTGGATGAGGTGATCAAGACGATCCGCGCCGCCGCCGACCCGGACATCGCCTCGACCGAGCTGCAGACGAAGTTCGGCTTGAGCGAACGGCAGGCGAAGGCGGTGCTTGCCCTCACGCTGGGCAGGTTGACCCGGCTCGAGCGCGGCAAGATCGACGCCGAGTATGAAGAGGTGATCAAGACCATCGCCTACCTCGAGAGCATCCTCGCCAGCGACCAGAAGGTGCGGATGCTGATCAAGGACGAGATGGACGACGTGGTCAAAAAGTACGGCGACGAACGCCGCACTGAGATCACCGACGCCGAAGCGACCGAGCTGTCGGCCGAAGACCTGGTGCCGAAGGAAGAGGTGGTCGTCACGCTCACGCACCGTGGCTACGCGAAGCGCCAGCCACTCCGCGTCTTCCGCGCCCAAAAGCGCGGGGGAGTTGGGCTGAAGGGCGCCAAGCCGACCGCGGGCACCGACGCTCCAAGCGGCACTCGCGAGGAGGATTACGCGCTGCACCTGCTGACCACGCACACCCACGCGTCGATGCTCTTCTTCACTCAGAGCGGTCGCGTGTTCCAGCTGCGCGTACACGAAGTCCCGGAGCGCGAGCGCCAGGCCAAGGGCGTGCCCGTCAACAACCTCATCGACATCGGGTCCAACGAGAGGATCACGTCGGTGTTCGTGCGACCCGAGACCGAAACCGAGGCGCACTACATGCTGATGGTCACCAAGAACGGCTACATCAAAAAGACGGCCATGGCAGAGTACGCAAACGTGCGCCGCAACGGGCTGATCGCCATCAACTTGCAGGAGGGCGACGAGCTGGATTGGGTCACGCCGACGACGGGCGGCGATGAGATTCTCATCGCGACCGAGCTCGGCAAAGCCATCCGCTTCAGCGAGTCAGAGGTGCGCGCCATGGGCCGAGACACGCAGGGTGTCATAGGGATCAAGCTCTCCACGGGCGACGGTGTGGCCGGCATGGCTACCGTCGTGCCGGGCGCAGATCTACTCGCCATCACCGAGCGCGGGTATGGCAAGCGGACGCCGGTCGCCGAGTATCCGATGCACCACCGTGCCGGGCAGGGGGTCTTCACCTTGAAGATCACCGATCGTGTCGGCAAGCTGAAGGCGATCCGGGTCGTCAGCGACCCGGAGGAAGAGGTGTTGGTGATCAGCGCGAGCGGCATGGTGTTGCGGACGCGCGTCGGTGCCATCTCGCAGATCGGCCGCCAGACGCAGGGCGTGATCGTCATGCGCATAGCGCCCGACGATCAGATCGTCGCCATCGCCCCGGTCGCCGGTGACGAAGAGGCAGACGCCAAAGAGTGAGCTGGATCGGCATCTGGCTCCTGGTCCTCAGCGCCGTGGCGATCGTTTTCGAGCTGGTCGTGGCCGGCATCTGGAGCTTGCGGGTCGCCCGGCGCTCGCGCGAGCTCAGCCAACGGCTGGCCACAGAAACGGCGCTTGTCCAGGCAGACCTGGCCCGGTTGCGGCTCGCGCTCGCTGAGGCCCGGCTACTCTGGCGCCCATATCGCCGCGTGCTTCGGTGGACACGTCACCCGCTGACCATTGCGTTGCTGGAGTCGTACGCGCGACGCAAGGTGCGGGTGTGACGGCCCAATCGTCACGATCCGAACCGGCCGAAGGGTTCGCGCACCAAGCCATCGAGGATGCCGTGGCGCGCGAGCGAGCACGCATCGCGCGTGAGCTTCACGATGGAGTGGCCACCGACCTCGCGGGCGCGATCTCTCTCTTCAAGGTGTACCTGGAGAACAAGAAGGGCGCGCCGGACCAGAACTTGAGAAACGTCTTCGAGATCCTCGAGCGGCTGCTCAAGAACGTGCGCGAAGCGCTCGCCGACCTGCGACCGGCGGCGATCGGTCCGGATGGCCTGATCGGTGATCTTCGCAGCCAGGCCGAGGAGTTCGCCCGCCTGTACGGCATCCGGGTCGAGCTTTCGAGCCACGGCGCGGAGGACGAGATCTCGGCGCAGCACCGTGAGGTGGTGGCGCAGGTCGTGCGCGAGGCGCTCAGCAACGTCCGCAAGCATTCGGGCTCGTCGATCTGCCGGGTCAAGATGGCGTTTTCGGCTCGGCCATTCCTTGTCGAAGTGTCCGACGAGGGACGTGGGTTCGCGGCGAGGGGTGGCTCGGGCTACGGGTTGATGGGCATGAGAGAGCGGGCGGCCGGCATCGGCGGCAGGCTCGAGGTGGTCAGTACGGAGGGACGCGGCACGACCGTGTTTCTCTTCGGACCCAACTGAGCGCCGGGTTCAGCGCCAGGTCACAGCCGGAACGCGCTTCGCTTGACCGGGACCAGGGGGAACGCAAGCTGGTCGGCGCTGACCGAGCGCAGCTTTCGTGTGACGGTGTCGACGAGTACTCGTGTACGCCGCTCGTCGAGCCGGATGGCTCGGGAGATCTCCGGCGCCGAAAGCCCGTAGCTCAAGAGCTGTGTGACCTCGTTTTCGCTTTCCGTCAAGTGGCCGAGCGGCCCGCGCAGGGCGGCCACCATCGGGCCGAGGATCACCCCTAGGCTGTGGACGTACGCCACGTCCGCCTCGGTATACCAGTGATCGCGCCGGCAACCCAGCACCAGCAGACCGACCGGCCGCCGGCCCATCTCGCCAACCGGCCCGTATAGAACTGCTGGCCAGTCGAGCTCCCAGTCGTAACCGTTGGATGGGTTCGGGTTTTCGATGACCGAGTTGACGACCATGGGCCGCTTCTCGTAGAGCGCGCGTCGCGACAGTGGCATCAGTGGACGGCGCTGGAGAAACCGGCGCGTGACCTCGGAGGCGGCGATCGGCTGGAGCCAGCCGTCGCGCACGTAGCCGAGGACCCAGCGGTCGTGGCACAGGGCGTCGAGGGCCAGTCCCAGCCTGCGCCTGGCTTCCTGGAGGTCTGGGAGCTGGCCCATGCCGGGAGGTTATGGCCACCCCGCCGCCCTGACCTCAGGACAGATTCATCGTTTCCTCAAGAAACCCTGAACCTGCTAGGTTGCCGCTGGGGATTGGGAGCATGACGGCCAAGTTACTGGTCGTTGACGACGAGCCGCGGACGGCGCAGCTCACCGCGGAGCTGCTGCGGCGTGCCGGTTATGTGGTC
>JBOHUP010000152.1:0-5827 GCA_050734615.1 Candidatus Dormibacteraceae bacterium
CCACACGTCCGCCCGATCCGTTCACGCCGGAGTCCACTTCCGCCACATCGTCCTTCTTCTCGTGCGTGCCTCGAAATTCACCCATTGCTCAGTACATCTGCTCCACTGGAGGCGGCACGGCGGCCACGAACGACGTCTCCGGCAGCAGAACCCCGTTGGTGCGGAAATGCTGCTCGAATGATGAGCGCACGCCGGTCGCCGTGTGAAAACCTACGGCGCGCCCATCCGGTGTGACTGCGACCTGGTTGAACGCGAATATCTCCTGGAGCACAAGCTCACCCTCGGCGATGCCCAGCACCTCGGCGACGCTGGTGATCTTTCGCCCTCCACCCCGAGTGCGTTCCGTCTGCACGATGACGTTCACGGCGGATGCGATCTGGCTGCGGATGGCCCGCGACGGCAGCTCGGTGCCCGCGAGCAACACCAGGGTTTCGAGCCGGTTGAGAGCGTCGCGGGGATTGTTCGCGTGAAGAGTGCTCATCGAACCGTCATGTCCGGTGTTCATCGCCTGCAGCATGTCGAGTGCTTCGCCGCCGCGACACTCGCCGACGATGATCCGGTCGGGTCTCATGCGAAGGGAGTTTCGCACCAGGTCGCGGATCGAGATCATGCCGCGGCCTTCAACAGTCGCCGGCTTTGATTCGAGGCTGATCACGTGAACCTGGCGGAGGCGGAGCTCGGCAGCGTCCTCGCACGTCACAATGCGTTCGGTCGCCGGGATGAAGCCGGACAGCACGTTGAGCAATGTCGTCTTGCCCGAGCCCGTGCCGCCCGAGACGACGATGTTGAGACGCGTCTTGACCGCCGCCTCGAGGTATTCGAGGATGGCCTCGCTGGAACCACCGCTGCTGACGATTTGCTCCGGCGTCAGCGACTCGCGCCCAAACTTGCGGATGGTCAGGCACGGTCCGTAGATCGCGACCGGCGGGATCACGACGTTGACGCGAGAGCCGTCCTTGAGACGCGCGTCGCACATCGGCTCCGACTCATCGACGCGCCGGCCGATCGAAGAGACGATCCGGTCGATCACGCGACGCAGACTGTCCTCGTCGCCGAAGGCCAGGGTGGTCAGCTCGATCCGTCCGCGTCGTTCGACGAAGATCTGCTCCGGGCGGTTGACCATGATCTCGGTGACCTCAGGGTCTCTGAGCAGCGACTCGAGCGGACCGAGGCCGATGACATCATCGAAAAGGATCTCCACGAGCCGCTCGCGGTCGACCGCGGTGATCAGGGCTGCCGGCGGCTTGAGCCGGAAGTGGTCGTCCGTGAGCTGCGTCAGGAGGCGCCGGATGCCGGCGCGGTTGTTGATGTCGATCGCACCGGCGTGTCTCGCCAGCAGCAGCGCATGAATCTCGGTCTTGGCCGCGGCAAGGGCCGGGCTGAGCTGGCCCAGCTGGTCTGCGCCGCGAGGCACCTCGGCCTCGGCTACGGCCACCGGCTCTCGCGGCACCGCACGGCGCTCCACCGGTGCCACAGTCGCGGGGCCGTTGCTCGAGGCAGGGTCGACAGCCGCGGGAGCGATCGGGACCGCGGCGGGGGCCTGCTGATATCGGCGGTCGAACCGCTCCGAAAGCTTCACCGCTTGCTGCGCACTGCCTTCCGCAGCAACCGTCGATGCGCCCGTGCCGCCACCGCCCTGACCTCGGGATCGGGGTCGGCGGACGCCAGCTGGCTCAACCCATCGGTGGCGGCCGGGGACGCGATCAGCACGAGCGCCTTGCAGGCCGCAAACCGCACCTGTTTCGGCCACCGACGGTCGTGCGCGATCCCGAGCAGAGGCTGGACGCGCAGCGTGTCCCTCCTGAGGCCGCAAGCCAGGACCGTGGCCACGGCCGCCTTTTCCGATGGCGGCTGCCTCATCAAAGCCTCGATGTCGATGTCCGAGGCGGCGCGCGACAGCGCGATCGACAGCCTGTGCAGCGGGATCTCCGCGGCCGACGCCATGAGGATTTCCACCGCGCGGCGGCCGCCGAGCTGTCCCAGCGCGCGGGTCGCGGCCCCACGGACTTTCGGGTTGGCATCCGACTGGAGGTCTCCGATCCAGGGCACAGCCTCGGCAAGGCGCATGGCGCCACAGAGCCTGCAGGCGGCCGCGCGGACCACCGGGCTGCTGTCGGCGAGCGAGTTGAAGAGCTCGTCGGCCAGACCCGAGTGACGGAAGGCACCCGCCACCCGAGAGTGCGCGGCGAGCCCGCTGCCGGGCCGCTCGAGCGCGGCGACGATGACCCTGGAGACAGGCGTGGACTCCGCCAGCAGCTCGGCGAGGGTGACGTTGGTCAGCACGGCCGGCTCGCCGGCAAGGGCTCCGTCAAGGACCCTGTCGACATGTTCGGCCAGCCGCGATCGAGCCGAGGGCGTCCGCACCGCCGCCTGGGGCGCGGGCCTTGTATTCGAGCCATTAGTGCGATGCGGGGGGTCGATCTGGGGGGACGTTGGTACATTATCGACGTTTTGAGTGCCCGTGAGGTTCCAGAAAACTTATACCGGGCGCGGGAGGAAGACCCTCGTCAAGTGGATGCTAAACCCGGGCCCACAGCGGGCGATTCGCCATCCGCCCTGCAGCAGAGGGTGCGGATCCTCGAGATGTCGGCTGTCTTCGCTGATCTTGGCGATGGCACCTTGCGCGCCGTCGCGCGCCGCATGCGGGTGCTGGGCCTGACCGCCCGGGACACGCTGCGGCTCGGCGGGCAGGGCGGAGACGTGGTCGTGTTCCTCGCGTCGGGGCAGGTCGAGGAGTCGATCGCCGACGGGACGGGCAAGGTCCTTTTGACCCGTCGCCCGGGTCCCGGCGACCTCGTGATCCTGCCGGCCCCTCGCACCGGGGAGAGGTTCGTCACGAGCATCTTCGGTCTCACAGACGCCGTTCTGCTCACGCTCGACCGGGATGGTCTGGTCGAAGGCCTGGGTTCCGAGGTCGAGAAGGTGGCCGTGACTCTGGACAAGCTCTGGGAGCAGGAGATATCCGCGGCCCAGGCCATCGAGGCCCAGGCCATCTCACGAACCGCCGCTCCGATCGTCGCCTTCTTCTCGGCCAAGGGTGGTTCGGGGGTCACGACCCTTGCGGTCAACACGGCCGCCGCGCTGGCCAAAACATATGCCCACCAGGTGCTGCTCATCGACCTCTCCGTCCCCTTCGGCCACGCCGCCCTGTTCGCCGACCTCATCGCCACCGGCTCGATCGCCAGCGCCTCGCGAGCCGCGCCGGTCGACTTCGAGACCGTGCTCAGGGGAAACATCGTCAACCACCGATCGGGCTTGGGCGTGCTGCCTGGAACACTTCGCCTCGAAGAGGTCGATACCGTGACCGGCGACCTGACGTGCCGGGTGCTCGACATCGTGGTCGGCTGGCAGAAGGTCATCGTCGCCGACCTCGGCACGTCGCTCGGAGAGGCGGCCCTCGCTGTCATCGAGCGGGCCGAATGCCTGGTCGTCGTCACCCCACCGGAGATCGCGGCCATGACCGACGCGCGCCGGGCGATCGCCGTCTTCCGCGACATCATGAACGTGCCCGACAACCGGATCGTGCTGGTCCTCAATCAACGCTCGCCCCATCCTCCGCTCGACCGCGCCGCGGTGGAGTCGATCCTCGGCCGCAAGATGTCCGTCGTCCTCGGCTTCGACGACTCCCGGCCGGACGATTCGACGCTGGCGGGCGGACTGGTCCTGCAGCGAGACCCGTCGTCACTGGTCTCACGTGGCTCCGCCGAGCTCGCTCGCGTGATCCTGGCCGGCTTGAAGCTCGATGGGTGACAGGAGTCGCAGAAGGCGAGCCCAGGCTTTAGTCGAATTCGCCATCGCGCTGCCGGTGCTCATGCTCCTCGTCGCAGGAACGCTCGAGATGGGCCGTGGCTACTCCGCCGCTATCGCGGCCTCGGATGCCGCGAGAGACGGCGCGCGATTCCTGGCCGGGAAGTCCGTCACCGCCAACGGCCCTGGAAACGCTGCTGTGTGCAAGGTGGTCACGGCCGACCTGGTGAGCCTCACCACCAACGTGAGCTGCTCCCTGTTCGTGACCACATGGCCGCCCACTGCCAGCAGCTATGCCCCGACGGCCGGCCAGGCGATCGTCGTCCTGTTCTGCGGAAGCCCGACCGACTGCGCGGGCACCAGCCTCTATGCCCACAAGCTGGTCGGTGTCGCGGTGTATTACGGCTTCGGTGACCTGAATCTGCTCGGCGGCGGGATCACCATTTCAGGGACGAGCCTAGCCAGGACCTCGTGGTGACCCGCCGGAAAAGGCTCAAGCCTGCCCTCGGCCAGGCCCTGGTCGAGTTCGCGTTCGTGGCCCCAGTAGTCCTGCTGGTGATCGGCGCAACCATCGACATCGGTCGCGGCCTTCTTCTCTACGAACTCCTCCAGGGTGCCTCTCGCGACACCGCACGCCAGGCGACGCTGGCCTATGACCTGGGTGCCAACGATCTCCTACCGGACTGTACCGCGCTGAGCGCGCCGTTCAATTGCAACCTCTCCTCCGTCGTCACGGGCGCCCACGCGCTCGACTCGCTCGGCGTGACGGTCGACTATCTCCCGTCGGCCGACGCCATCAGCACGCCGACCTATGGCACCTACGCGGTCAACCCCGTCGACGCCACGCAGCCCGGGATGATCACTCTCGCGGGCGCCGACACGAGCAATGTCGTTTACGTCTTCATCTACTCGTTGGACTCCAGCGCCACCCCGGCGCCGCAATGGGCATGCGGGACCTGCGAGCCCACCCGCCCGCACGGCCACCAGCGAGTGATCATCGACTTGAAGCTCAAGTGGCAGCCCGTGCTGGCTCGCTTTCTGGGTATCCCCACATCGATCACGTTTGACGCACAGACCGTGGAGCGCCTGGAGTTCTGATGTCAGCCCGAAGTGAGTCAGGCCAGGTGATGGTTCTGGTCGCCTTCGCGCTGCTCGCGCTCATCGGTACCGCCGCCCTGGTCCTCGTCGCCGGCTCTGTGGAATGGCAGAAAAACCAGCTCCAGCAACTGGCCGACGAGGCCGCGCTGGAATCCGCGTTGAGCATCGGGGTCGGTTGCAACCTGGCAAGCGCGACCGCGGTCATCGACACCGGGGATGCATTCGTCGCCTCACAACGCACCGGCGGCGCCGCCACACCCACGATAACCGGGGCCTCGTGCTCGGCCGGCTACTCCGGAACCAATGGTTTCACGGGCGGCTTGAGCGAGACGATCAACTATCCGTACCACCAGCACCAGCAGCAGGTCGAAGTGGTCCTCACGCTGAGCGTGCCGATCTCGTTCGGGAGCGAGCTCAGGCAGACCAGCACCAGCGTCAGCCGCCGGGCCGTCGCACAGCAGATGGCCGGCTCGACGACTGCGTTGTCGGCGGGGACCCTCACCTGCACAGGAGGCCAGGTCGATGTCGCCGGCAGCATTGCGACTCAGAGCGCCATCGCCCTGAACGGCACCTGCACCGGCATCTACGCCCACGCCAGGCTGGACGCCGCGTCAGCCACGTACTCCGACCTGGGAAACGTCTCGGTCTACACCGCCGCCCAGCCATGGGTCACCGGGGTCGGCCATTGCACGCCCGCACCATCCGCCGCGATCTGTGCTGACGGGTACGAGATCTCCGGCAATACGACGACCTCGTGCGGGACCAACGCCAGCGAGTACCTCTCAGCCGGCGACAAGCTGATCAATCCAGACCCGTGCGCCGCAGGTACCTCGCCGCAACCGGTGGCGACGTTGCCGACGGCCGTGCCCCCTGAGCCCAACGCCGACTCCAGGGCCACAGGAACCTTGCAAGGCACCGGGGGTTCGGCGTGCTCGCCAGCGGCCACCTATCCAACCATCTCCGCCGGTGGGATCACCTTCGG
>JBOHUP010000153.1:0-5741 GCA_050734615.1 Candidatus Dormibacteraceae bacterium
AGTCGACCCTTCGGGTCTTCGCGATCGGGGGCGACGACCAGATTTACCAAACGGTTTACTTTTCCGGTGTGGGCTGGACGAATATTTGGAATCCTCTGAACGCACCTGGGTACTCGGGGCAAGCAGAGGATGAAACGATTTCCACAATCATGCGTTCTGATGGAACGATGGATCTCTTCGTTCGCGGCACAGACCGCCACGGATGGCAGGCACACACGGACTCCGCTGGGACGGTAAGTTCTTGGTCCGATTTGGGAGGCATATTGAGAGGCGCTCCGGACGCGAAGTGGAACCTGCCCGGACCGGACAGCCGGCTCGATGCGTTCGCGATTGGATCAGACGACCAGGTATATCGGAATACTTACACGGTAGGTGGCACGTGGAGTAACTGGCAGGCATTGGGCGGAGTGTCCGGATGAGCAGAATCAAGTGAAGCTTGCTCGAAGCAGTAATCGTGTTCTTGTAGTCTCCTGTGCCATGATGGCGAGCGCGCTAGGTTTCACCGCATGCGGCTCAGTCCCGTCTAACGCGGCGGACGCATCGTCAGCCCGAACGGCCTCGCCAACTGTATCGTCCGGATACACCTCTTACACGAGCGCCTTGTGGCTATATTCACTTGAGTATCCAGCCACCTGGTACGACGTTGGAAACGCTGGGGCTCCGAATACCGAGAAGGGCTTCGCGAATGAGAAAATAGAGTCGCCTCTGGCCATGGACCAAAATGGCATTTTGCTCGCTATTGATGTTAATTCTCAGCCCACTAAGGCTTGCTCGGCCGCAGCGGGCATGAACACACCTACGGTCACACAGACACCGGTCACGCTCGACGGGGAAGCCACGGTCGAATACTCTAACCCGAGAGGAGTCACGGTTGAGGTTTCACATGGCGGCTGGTGCTACTCGATCAATTTCCTGACCTACAGCACTCAAACCCGAGACCAAAACATGTCGATGGGTGACCACATCGTGTCTAGCTTCCGCTTCAATCGATAACTCTCAACGCATCGGCTTTCAGCCCGAGGCGGGAGGCAACCAAAAAGGCCCGGTCCCTCGCGATGAGTGACCCGAGCCTTCGAATGCGAGTGACGTTACCGGGGGAATACCCTGATCGCATCCTTGAGATTCTTACCGACCAACTCCGATAGTCAGCTGAGTGGAGAGGTACCGTGCGATGGTTCATCTGCTGTGGCGTTGCGTCCGTTGATAATCAGGAGTCCTGATCTAGCCATTCGGTGATTGGCCGCCCATCACGCAGCCATTGCGAAAGGTGCGCGGTTTGTTGAAGATCCGCTCGAAGAATTTGCGGTTTCTACTGCACGCGAGCCTGTATCCGCTACGTCTTCTTGTCGCCGAACATATAGACCCCTTAGGGCAGCCTGTTGGTCCAGGCTGGAGTCGAATACTTCGAGGCCACGAGCGCTTCGGCAGCGACAAGCTCGCCGTTCGACACCGCTCCCTCGCGCGAGCGGTACTCACGACGGAAATGCTCGTAGAGGTTCCATGCCACCTCGGCACAGGTCAGCGGCGTGAACCATGACAGCGGCGAGACGGCCTTCTCCGCGCTCCGCACGCCGCGTTCGGCCAGCCGGTCGCGCCCGACCCTGATGAGCCGCGGCAGCAGGTCGACGTCCATTGAATGGGCGATGGTCGTGTGGTGCAGGATGAAGCCGCGGCGTCGCGCCTGCGCGGCGCCGGCGATCTTGCCGCGCGGCGAGATGATGTCGTTGATCTCGCGGTAGCTCGCCGGAACGCCCAGCTCGACCAACGCCCGCACCACCCAGCCGTCGAGCAGCGCGTACGAGGCGCGAAAGGAGATGCCGGCCACCAACGACTCGGGCAGGTACATGGAATATGTGATGGTGCGGCCTGGCTCGCACAGCATCGTGCCGCCACCGCTCATCCTTCGCGTCACGACAAAGCCGAGCTGATGCGCGGCGGCTCGATCCACCTCGTTCATCACGGACTGGTGCGACCCGATGACCAGGGCCGGCTCGACCCACTCCCACAAGCGCATCGTCGCGCCCCGCCGGCCTGAGATGACCTGCTCGAGCAGCACCTCGTCCAGTGCCATGTGCATATGCGGGGGATGAGGCGATGGCGGGATCACCTCCCAATCGACCTCGTGCAAGCGGTCCGCCGTCATCCCTCTGCCAGTATTCCTGATGCGCATGAATCACCGGCGGACGCTGTGGATGCTTTATTCGGTCAACTTCCTCGACGCCGTCGGGATCTGGTTCTTCCTTCCACTGCTGCCGATCTTCGTGGGCCGCAGGGGCGGGTCTCCGGCGCTGGTCGGCGCGGTGTTCGCGGCCGGGTTGCTTGCCACCGCAATCGTGCGTTACCCGGCCGGCTGGGCGGCCGACCGAATTGGCACCCGCCCGGTGATGCTCGGCGCCTTGCTCGCGACGGGCGCGTTCTTTCTTGCCTACCTGCTGCCGCTGCCCATCTGGGCGTTCATCGTCGTCCGCCTCCTCCAGGGCTGCGCCCAGGGAGCCTTCCTGCCCGCCGCGAACGGGCTGCTCGCAGAGATCACGGGCCCAGGCGAGCGCGGGCGCGCCTTTGGGTTCATGCAGTCGACCAACATGGCGGGGATGCTCATCGGACCCGCGGTCGGGGGCTTCATCGCGCTTTTCAACCTCAGCGTCGTGTTCGTCGCGGCGGCGGCGTGCTCCCTGGTCGCCGCGCTCGCGCTGGCATGGCTGCCCAACGTCCGCATCGAAGCTCCGGTCGAATCGCCGGCGAGCGCGCTCCACATCACGCGACGGCTTGCTCCTCTGATCCTCCTCGGCGCGGGCACCGCCTACATGGGCGCCACGTTCGACGCGATCTGGCCGCTGTACATGACCCACCGTGGCGCGACCACTTTTGCAGTGGGGATCTCGTTTGTTGCGTTTGCCCTGCCCGCCATGCTCTTCAGCACGCAGGCAGGCGCGCTGGGCGATCGTTTCGGCCCGCGACGGTTCATCGTGGTGGCCCTGGGGTGCACCGCCTTCTTCGCGGTCCTATACCCGTTCATCACCTCGGTGCCCTGGCTGATCGGCCTGGGGCTCATCGAGGGGACGTTCACCATCTCGGGCATGCCGAGCTTGCTGGCGGAGGTCAGCAGGGTTGCCGAGCCAGGCCGGCAGGGCCGCACTCAGGGCGTGTTCCAGACCTCGCAGACGCTGCTCCAGGTCGCGGGCGCCCTGGCCGGCGGCGCGCTTTACGGGTTGAACCCCACCTATGCGTTCCTGGCGGTCACAGCCGTATGTTTGTTGGGGGCCGGCACGGCTCTGGTCCCCGGGGCTGCGAATGCGAGGCGCGTGAGCGAAGCGCCGTAAAAGGAGGCCGTCATGGCTGCAAATCCGATCCAGGTCGTGCCTGTTTGGACTCCGACGCTGGCGCCGGTCGCGGCGCCCAAGCTGACATATCGCGGGGGGCCGCTGCTCACCGCGGTTGAGGTCTACACGTTCTTTTGGGGCTCCATGTGGCAGCAAGGAGCGCAGGTCGCGCTGATGCAGCAGGTCAACCAGTTCTTCGACTTCGTCCTCACCAGCGCGCTGATGGACCAGCTGGCTGAGTATTCGGCGCCAGGCCAGATGATCGGCCACGGCTCCCGGACGGGCACCAAGGTGGTCACCGATGTTCCGATCGGCGCCTCGGTCACGGACTCGAGCATCCAGCAGATGATCCGGGGTGAGCTGGCGGGCGATCCATCGATCCCCCAGCCCGGACCGAGCTCGCTGTACTTCGCCTTCCTCCCGCCCGGGACAGCGATCTCGATGGGCTCGGGCCAGTCGTGCGTGAACTTCTGCGGCTACCACAGCGACATCGGGGGCAGTACTTTTTATGCGGTCATGCCGTACCCCGGATGCTCGGGCTGCCTGGGTGGTCTGTCCGACCTCGACGCTCTGACCTCGACCAGCTCTCATGAGCTGTGCGAGGCGATCACCGACCCGGTGCCGGGCCGAGGCTGGTACGACGACGCCAATGGCGAGATCGGCGACATCTGCGCCTGGCAGACCAAGCGGCTCGGCGCTTACGCGGTGCAGCTCGAGTGGTCGAACCAAGCGCACAGGTGCGTTTGATGCCATCCCCGAGCCCAATCAAGCACGTGGTGATCATCGTCAAGGAGAACCACGGGTACGACAACTACTTCGGGATGTTCCCCGGTGGCAACGGCGCCCCGATGGCCGCGAGCCCCAACCCGCCGCCAAAGGATCCAGACCACCGTCATGCGGCCTGGCTCACTCGCGACACGACCGCGCCGCGGGTCGCGTTCCAGCAGAGCGACATCCCCCGCTACTGGAGCTACGCGAGCCAGTTCACGCTTTGCGACAACTACTTCACCGACGTGGCCGGCCCCTCGACGCCCAACCACCTGATGCTGATCATGGCCGACTCGCCCTTGATCAACAACCCGTCGACCAGCTACCGGACCAAGCCCGGCCCGCCGGTTTACGACCAGCCCTCGCTCCCATCTCAGCTGGACGCGGCCGGCCTGACATGGGGCAACTACAACGGGTACGCGTTCGAGTTCATCAAGCACACGGCAGGCAAGAAGAAGACCTGGCAGGAGTTCGAGGCCGACGCCTCCGCGGGCAACCTGCCCGCCGTCTCATGGCTTTATGCGGACGGCCCGTTGAGCGAGCATCCCGCCGACACGGCTGCCGACCGCGCCGCCGGCTCAGGCAACGTGACCAGGGGCGGCGAGTGGACGGCGAGCCAGGTGCAGGCCGTCGTCGCGGCGGGTCTGTGGCCGCAGGTTGCGGTGTTCATCACATGGGACGACTGGGGCGGTTGGTGGGATCACGTGGCGCCGCCGGGGCTGGAGAAATGGACCGATGGCACCCAATTCCGTTACGGGGGTCGGGTCGGCTGCCTGGTCCTCAGCCCTTTCGCGCGCAAGGGATACGTGTCGAAGACCCTCCACTCGCACGTGAGCCTGATCAGGTTCTGCGAGGACACCTTCGGCCTGCCGTCGCTCAACACTCGCACCACGGCGGCCGACGGCATGACCGATTGCTTCGATTTCACACAATCGCCGCTGCCGCCGCCTCAATAGCGAATGTCGTCCAAGGACCGCCAGCCGTATGACACCTCGTGCAGCAGCGTGGGTCCGATCGTGACGGGTTGGGTACGCAGGTACAGCCCTCCCATACGCTCGTAGAAAGTCCGCGCGGCCGAGTTGTCGCGGTGCACCCACACGATCATGTCGCGCAGGCCCAGCTCGCGCAGGCCGCCGGCGACGGCGCGCACCAGCTCGCGGCCGTGTCCACGGCGCTGCGCGGCGTCGTCGACGTAGAGCGCATACAGCTCACCTTCGTAGCCATCCTCGCCCGCGCGCTCCCGCCCGGCGGACGCAAAGCCGACGACGCCGGTCTTTTCCTCGGCGACAAAAACGCGAGTCGAGGCGTCGGCGATTCCACGGATCCAGCGGTCGGCGTAGTGAGCCTCGCTCAGCGACGCCAGGAACTCGTCAGGCAGAAGGCCGCGATACGTCGTGCGCCAGGTCAACACATGAACCCGCGCGATCGCCGCCGCGTCACCGAGGCCGGCCTGGCGCACCATAAGCCAACAATCTATCCGGCCCCGTGTCGACAGCGAGCCGGGCGGGTGCGTGCCTCCCGGTCGGCCCCGCCGGCGGCGTGAACTGGAGAGCGGTCAATCTGCCCCGGCCGGGCTAAGCTGCGATTGGGCCTATGGACGTACAAGAGCCGGAAGCGTGGGTCGATGCGCCATCCGGATCGCCGCACGTGCGC
>JBOHUP010000154.1:0-6647 GCA_050734615.1 Candidatus Dormibacteraceae bacterium
GCGCCAAGAGCAGCTGCGCCTGGTTGCGGAGCTGACGGCCAAACTCGATTAGATCTGGGGCATCGACTTGCCAAAATGGAAAGTACCTGCTAAGTTGGCAAGTGTGAGGGAGCAAGGGCTCTGGATGGCATTCCTGCGCACGGTAACCTTCAACGCCAACTGGGCCGTCGTCGGTGATCCGGTTCGGGGCGCCCATTTCGTCTTCATCTCCGTGATCTCGGTCGCTCCGCTCCTGGTCGGGGCATGGGTCATCAGCCGGAGAAGGTGATGGCGATCAACCCGACCCCCGAGCAGGCCCAGACGGCTCTGACCGAAGCCGCTTCGCGCGCCGCCGGAGTGCGCCGTGCCGACAGGCAGATACGCCCAGTGCTTTTCGCCCTTGCGGCGACATGGCTTGCGGCCGCCGTGGTCGTGAGCCTGTTTCCCCGAGGAGGTCCTCTTGCGGGCATTTCCTTGGTCGGCATCGTGCGAGCGGCGTTGCCGCAATGGTGTTCGTGGGATCCAGGATCAAGGCGACGAGTCGATGGGCCCTAGGCTGGTTTTTCGCAGGCATGGTCGCGTTTGTCATCTGGACCGGCGTGGTCGACGCAGTGAGCGTCCTGACTGGTTTCTGGGCCCGCTCGCAAAGTGGAGGTCACTTCCTGATCAGCGTGGCGATCGACGTCATCCCGCTCGTGATCGCCGGTTGGCTGGTCGGTCGGAGGCGGTGAGCCACCCCCGGCATCTCCTCGACGACCTGCTCGGCCATCCGGTCCGCTTCTCCATCATGGCTCTGCTGGCGGCCGCCGACCGGGCTGAGTTCGGCTTCGTGCGCGACCAAGTGGAGGTGAACGACTCCGTGCTCTCGAAGCAGGTTGGCGCGCTGCAGGAGGCCGGGTACGTCAAGCTGCACAAGGGCTACGTCCAAAACCGCGCGCGGACATGGCTTTCGTTGACCGGGAAGGGCCGGCGCACCTTCGAACGCCATCTGACCGCGCTGCGAGAGATCGCGCAGGGGGACGCGGCGCGATCGTCAGGCGCGGCTGTGCTCAGAATGAAGACTTGAACCAGCCGCCCCCGCTCGTCGACTACAACCTGTTCGAGGCGGACCTGCCGCTGCGTGAATCTCTCGAGCGCGAAGGCGCCTCATGGGCGAATGGCGTGGTGCACGAATTGGGCGAGCTGGCCGGCACGCAGCAGGCGATCGATTGGGGGTTCCAGGCCAACGCCAACCCGCCCCGTCTGCGCACGCATGATCGCTTCGGCGACCGTATCGACGAGGTCGAGTTCCACCCCGCATGGCACGAGCTGATGAAGGTGGCAGTCGGCCACGGGCTGCATGCGCTGCCCTGGCGTGAGCCCCGACCCGGGGCCCACGCCGCCCGCGCCGCTGCTTTCTACCTGTGGTCGCAGGTGGAGAGTGGTCACGGCTGCCCAATCTCCATGACCTATGCCGTGATCCCCGCCCTGCGCAAGCAGCCTGACCTTGCGGCCCAGTGGGAGCCGTTGATTACGACCCTCAAGTACGACCCGGGCCTGCGGCCTGCGTCATCGAAGAAGGGCGTGCTGTTCGGGATGGCTATGACCGAGCGCCAGGGCGGCTCTGACGTACGCACCAACACCACGCGTGCGGTGCCGACGGGGGAGGGCGGCGTGCACCTGCTCAGCGGTCAGAAGTGGTTCTGCTCAGCGCCGATGTGCGACGCGTTCCTGATTCTGGCGCAGGCGCCTGGCGGCCTGTCCTGCTTTCTGCTGCCCCGAGTCCTGCCTGACGGGACTCGCAACAACTTCCGCATCCAGCGCCTCAAGGACAAGCTCGGCAACCGGTCCAACGCCTCGGCCGAGATCGAGCTCGACAGCGCGTGGGCGGTGATGGTCGGCGAAGAGGGGAGGGGGATCCGGACCATCATCGACATGGTCACCCACACTCGCCTCGACTGCGTGATCGGTTCCGCGTCTTTGATGAGGCAGGCCGTGGCACAGGCCACCCACCACACCGCGCATCGCAAGGCCTTCGGCAAGCTGCTCAGCGAGCAACCCCTGATGATGAACATGCTCGCTGACATGGCGATCGAATCCGAGGCGGCGACCATCCTCATGATGCGGCTGGCCGGCGCCTTCGATCACACGAGCGACCCGACGGAGTCACATTTCCGCCGCCTTGCGGTCGCCGTCGCCAAGTTCTGGACCTGCAAGCGGGCTATCGCCGTGGTTGGCGAGGCGCTGGAATGCCACGGAGGTAACGGCTACGTGGAGGAGTCGGTCCTCCCCAGGCTGTATCGAGAGGCGCCGCTCAACTCGATCTGGGAAGGCTCGGGCAACGTCAATGCCCTCGACGTGCTGCGGGCGATGCGCAAGGAGCCCGAGTCTGTGAGCGCGTTCTTCGGCGAGGCGGAGTCCGCCCGCGGCGCGGATGGCCGGCTCGACCGCGCCGTTGCAAGTCTCAAGGCCGACCTCGCCGATGCCAACGAGATCGAAGGCCGCGCCCGCAATCTCGTGGAGCGGATGGCTGTCGTGCTGCAGGCCTCACTCTTGCTGCGGCATGGCGATCCGGCCGTCGCCGAGCTCTTTGCCGCCTCACGCCTCACGGGCGAACGCGGCCATTCGTTCGGCACCCTGCGGCCGAGCGCCCATTTCGAATCCGTCATCGAGCGCCACCTTCCGCGTATTACTAAGTAGTGCTGAAGCCTCAGACAGTGGTCGATGCCTGGCGGGATTCGCCGGTTTCGGCGGTGCCGCCTGGCGAGGTGATCCTGGTCACGGACTTCGACGGGACGCTCGCCGATGTCGTGCCCGATCCCGCGCAGGCCGCGGGGCGTCCCGAGGCGCTCGAGGCGCTGGAGCGCCTGACCGGCCTCCTCGCCGACGTCATAGTCCTGAGCAGCCGCACCCAGACCGATCTCCAGGAACGGATCCCGGTGCCGAACCTGCGCCTCATCGGAGACAGCGGGATGGCCCTGCCGCGCCATGCCCAGAGACAATCCCTCGAGCAGTTCAACTACGACGTGTCCAGGCTTCTCGAGCGCACGCCCGGCGCCTGGCTCGAGAAGAAGCCGGCCAGCAGCGCCGTGCATTTCCGCAACGCGAACATGAGCGGAGAGGAGATGATGGCGCTGCTCACGCCGTTGCTCGACGGAGGCCGGCTGGCGGCGGCGCTCGGCCGCAAGGTCGTCGAGGTGCATGCGCCTAAGGCCGGAAAAGGCAGCGCGCTGTCCGCTCTGCTTCCCGCCGAGGACCCCGGTGGCGTGGTGTGCTTCGGCGATGACGAGAACGATCGCTCGATGTTCGAGTACGTCAGCGGCCTCGAGGTGCCTCACATGTGCGTGGGGGTCGACTCGCCGGAAGCGCCGAAGGATCTCTTCGACCGCTGCGATCTGGTGGTGACAGGCCCGGCCGAAGCGGCGGCTCTCCTGCTCCACATCGTCGAGTGGGCTGACGGCTAGAGCCGCACCAGCCGAGAACGGTCGATCGGCATATCGCGCAGCCTGACCCCCGTCGCGCGAGCGAGCGCATTGGCGAGGGCGGCAGGGCCCGGTATCGCGGGCGGCTCACCGACCCCTTTGGCTCCCAGCGGACCGACTGGCGACGGGATCTCCACCAGCTGGACGTCGATCGAGGGCAGCTGGTCGATACTCGGCAGGTCGTAGTCGAGAAAGCTCCCGTTTCGAAGCTGAGCGTCAGAGTCGTAGAAGAGCTGCTCTCCCAGAGCCCGTCCGAGCGATTGCGCCGCGCCGCCGTGGACCTGTCCCTGCACTTCGGGTGGGTTGATGGCGCGACCGACGTCCTGGATGGCCGCATAGCCGGTCAACCGAAACGCCCCGGTCTCGGGATCGGTGGAGACCCGCGCGATGTGGACCGTGAACGCCGGCGAGGCGCTCTGCACGGCCGACCGCCCGGTCGACTGCACAGGACGGAACTTGCCCATGAACTCGGTGCTCAGGGCGACCAGACGGGTGATCTCGACGAATCGCTCCGGCACGCCTTTGACGGTGACCCTACCGTCCGTTATGTCCAGATCCTCCTGTGCGGCTTCGAGCTCTTCGGTCGCGATCTCGAGCAGCTGTCGCCGGGCCTCGAGGGCCGCTTCGTGGACCGCTCCGCCGAGGCTGTACGTGACCTGGCTGCCCGCGGCCGCAGGCCCGAACGGGGCGCTAGAGGTGTCGCCGACGTCGACGCGCACATGGTCGGGCGACACGCCGAACGCCTCCGCCGCGATCATGCCGAGCCCGGTCGCGGCGCCGCTGATGTCGGGAGATCCGATGCTGACCACCAGCGTCCCATCCGGTTCCACGCGGCAGCCCGCGGCCGCCGGCGTGCGGGCGCCGCCCCAGCCGCCGACCGCCACGCCAACGCCCTCGCCCGGCCCCACGGGCGCGGTGTAGAGCGGGTGTCGCTGAGCGGCCTCGATGCACTCGACCATGCCGATCCTCGGCCACGCCGTTTCGTCGGCCATCGGGTCGCCTTCGCGCGACGCGTTGCGAAGGCGCAGCTCCAACGGGTCGATCCCGAGCTCGCCGGCCAGCTCGTCCATGGCCGACTCGAGCGCGAAGAACGCCTGCGGCCCGCCTGGCGCTCGGTACGCATCAACCGGGGTCTTGTTGGTCGCCACCTCATATCCGACGATGTCGAAGTTCGGGATGCGATATGTGCCGCCGAGGAACGATCCGGTGATTCCCGCGTGCCACCCTCCGGTCGCACCATTGTCATATCGATAGCGCGCGCGGAGCGCGACCAGCGTCCCGTCGCGCTTGGCGCCGAGCTCGATGTCGACGGCGGCCGCAGGTGCGGGTCGGCCGAACATGAACTCCTGCTGTCGCGTGAGCGTGAGGCGCAGCGGGCGGCGCACCTTACGGGCGAGCAGGGCAAGCACACCCTCGAGCAGCATGACCTTCCCGCCGAAGCCGCCACCGACGGGCATCGGGATCACCCGCACCTCATGCGGAGCGGCATCAAGCACCTTGGCGATCTCATCGCGGACGCCGAACGGGCCCTGCGTCGGAGCCCAGATCGTCATGCCGCCTCCAGGCTCAGGTCTGACCATCGAAACATGCGGCTCGATGAAGGATTGATGCACCCCGGCGATTCGGTACGTCGCCCTGATCACCGCGTCCGACGCTTTCAGCCCTGCCCCGGCATCGCCCCGCTTGAACGTCGCGACAGCGCTGACGTTGCGCGGCCGGGCCACTGTCTCGGATTCCGCGCCGGTCGCGGCCCCGTGCATCGACGCATCGGCCTCTGAGCCCTCCTCATCGGGGTCGAGCACCAGTGGCGAGTCCTCGAGCATCGCGTGTTCCGGATCGGCGACCACCGGGAGCGGCTCATAGTCGACCTCGACCAGGAGGGCCGCATCGAGCGCCGCCGACTCAGTCTCAGCGATCACGGCGGCCAGTGGTTGGCCGGTGTAATAGACCCGGCCGATCGCCAGCGGCTTGTCCGGACCGGAGGCCTCGACCTCCTGCAGGTCGGCCCCCGTGACCACCGCAACGACCCCCGGCGCCGATCTCGCCGCCGCGGTGTCGATGCCCCGGATCCGCGCGCTCGGCAGGAGGCTCAGCACCAATTGCACGTGCAGCAGGCCGGGCATCTCGAGGTCGGCCGTGAACCGCGTGCTCCCGTCGACTTTCCCGGCACCCTCCTGCCGCCGGCGCCCGCGCCCGTTAATCGCCACCCTCGGATCATGCCATGAGCTGGGAGGCGGTTGGGCTCCCGGTGGACTTTCCGGGCTCGTCAGGCCACAATGTGGGGTGGAGTAAGCGGCGGACCTTGTCCGCCACCCCTCGTCGGCGCGCTCTCGCCCCAGTGGTCGCGAAGTACCACCGGGAAGAAGGCGAGGGGGAAAGAGGCGCTCGCCTCAAGCTTTTTAGGGAGAAGCTGATGACTCCATCTTCGTTACGGTTCCTCAAAGCCATGGCCGCCGGCGGCGTGGTTACGGTGTTCCTCGCGGCGTGCGCGGGAGGAAACAGCAGCAGCGGTGGAAGCTTGGCGTCGGACCAAACGCTCAAGTTCCCGCTCCTGGGCGACTTCGGCACCCTGGACCCGTCCCAGCTGAACGCCGAGTCGGACTCCGAGATCGGGCAGAACATGTACGACGGGCTCGTCAAGTTCGACAACAACCTCAACGTCGTTCCGGACATCGCGGCCTCCATGCCCACAGTCTCGAGTGACGGGTTGACGTACACGTTCAAAATGCGACAGGACGTCACCTTCTCGAACGGTGACAAGGTAACCTCGAAAGACGTCCTGTACTCGTGGAACCGCGCCGCGTGGCAGCAGGGCGGCTACGCCGGCAACCTTGCGGCGATCGCCGGTTACGGTGACGTGGCCACCGAGCAGGGAGCCAAGACTGCTCCGACCGGGGCCAAGCTCGAGCAGCTGCTCGAGGCCAACGACCCCTCGGTGTCAATGAAGGGCCTCACCGCACCCGACCCGTACACGGTGGTGGCCAAGCTTTCAGCCCCCGCGGGCTGGTTCCTGTCGGCCATCTCGCTCGAGGCGACCACCGGGATGGTGGTCGACATGAACGCGATCAAGAATGACCCCCAGGGCGAAACGGCCAGCGCGACGTGGTGGACCAACCCGGCCACCGCGATCGGAACGGGCGCCTACAAGATGACGGCGTACACGCCCAAGCAGTCGATCGACTTTGCGGCCGTCCCCAACTGGTGGGG
>JBOHUP010000155.1:0-5110 GCA_050734615.1 Candidatus Dormibacteraceae bacterium
GCCGCCATCATCGCGGTCACGACCTGGGCCTACAGCGCCCGAACACTGCGCGCCCAAACGCTTTCGCTTCGCAACCGTGACTTCGTCGAGGCGGCGCGGGTTTCGGGAGAGGGCCGGTTGCGGATCATCCTCGCCGAGGTCCTCCCGAACCTCGTGCCCATCATCGCCGCGTCGTTTCTTTTCACGACCCTGTCGGCGATCGGCGCCTATGTGGCGATCGCGTTCCTCGGTCTTGCCGGCTCGCCGACCTCGTCACCGCCCGGACTGTGGAACTGGGGCGAGATGCTCCGCGAAGGTTTCGCCAACAACGCCGTGCGCGGCGGTTGGTGGTGGTGGTGGGCGCCCCCCGGGCTGTGCGTGGCACTGCTCGGAACCGGTCTTGCGCTGCTCAACTTCGGGATCGACGAATACATCAATCCGCGCCTGCGCGTGGCCGGCCTCACCCGAAAGACGGCGAAGGCCGCCGGCATCAAGCCCCATGCCACCCTCGGCGCCACGCCGGTGGTCAAGCAGGTGCTTGCGGCCAACCGAGCCGCCGGCGCCCCGGGTCCAGCCAAGGCGCCGGCAGGCCCCGAGCCGGTGCTGGAGATCCGCGGGCTCTCGGTCGACTACGGCGCCGGCGCGGAGGCGGTGCACGCGGTCGTCGATTGCGACCTGGTCCTGCGCCGCGGCCGCGTGATGGGGCTGGCGGGGGAGAGCGGGAGTGGCAAAACCACGCTTGCCATGGCCGCGATCCGCCTGCTGCGGACGCCGGGGCTGATCGTGGGCGGCAGCGTGCTGTTCCATTCGAAGCCGTTCACCGGCGAAGGGCCGAAGGGGACCATCGACGTGCTCGCGGCGAGCACCAGTCAACTGCGCGCGGTGCGATGGTCGGAGATCGCGGTCGTGCTGCAAAGCGCCTTGAACTCGCTGAACCCGGTGATCTCGCTCGGCGCCCAGTTCGACGACCTGCTTCGCGTGCATCGCTCGAACCTGGGGCCTTCCGAAAGACGTGACAAAGCGGCACAGCTGGTCGAGATGGTCGGCATGAGCGCTGACCGCCTGCGCAGCTACCCCCACGAGCTCTCCGGTGGCATGCGCCAGCGCGCGATCATCGCGATGGCACTCGCCCTGGAGCCGCAAGTGATGATCCTGGACGAACCGACCACCGCCCTCGATGTCGTGACGCAGCGCGAGATCCTCGAGGAGTTGATGGGGTTGAAGGACCGGCTCGGATTCGCCGCGCTGTTCATCACGCACGACCTGTCGCTGCTGGTCGAGATCGCCGACGACATCGCTGTCATGTACGCCGGCCGGCTGATGGAGCGCGCACCGGCGGCTGCGCTATTCAGCGCGCCGCGCCTGCCATACACCTACGGGCTGCTGAACTGCTTCCCTCCGATGCATGGCAACCGCGTGCCGATGGAAGGCATCGCGGGATCCCCGCCGGACCTGCATGACCTGCCGAAGGGATGCGCCTTCAACCCGCGGTGCAGGTGGGCGATGGCGCGATGTCGCGAAGACATGCCTCGCCTGGCCCCCATCGACGGTGGGACCCGTGAGGTGGCGTGCTGGCTCC
Organism: Candidatus Dormibacteraceae bacterium; assembly: GCA_050734615.1. Lineage (GTDB taxonomy): Bacteria > Chloroflexota > Dormibacteria > Dormibacterales > Dormibacteraceae > DASXBJ01. The sequence continues at coordinate 1,559 of JBOHUP010000155.1, forward strand.
ATCGCGACGGCGCCACCGTTCCGGCCGAGCTCGCGAAGCCCGACCCGCTGATGGCGCGGCGGATGGCGGGGGAGGCGGTGCGGTGAGCAACGCCGAAGCGACCCTGCCGGTGCTCGAGGGGCGCGACCTGATGAAGTACTTTTGGGTCAAGCGGGGTCGTGGGCCGTTCGCGCGCAAGGTGGCGGTCCATGCGGTTGAGCCCACCTCGATCCGCCTGGACGCGGCAAAGGTCACCGCCGTTGTCGGTGAGAGCGGGGCCGGGAAGACCACCATCGGCCGCCTGCTGGCCCAGATCATCAAGCCCGACGGGGGCCAAGTCCTGATCGATGGCAAGCCGGCGCCCGTGGGCCGGCCCAAGTCGTTCGCCGCGCGGGTGCAGATGGTCTTTCAGGATCCCTTCGCCTCGCTCAACCCCGTGCACCGCATCCGCTACCAGCTCGAGCGCCCGCTCCAGATCCATCACTTGGCCGGCGGCAACCTCGACGCGGCGGTCGCGGCGTTGCTCAGCCGCGTGTCCCTGACGCCGCCCGACCATTTCACCAGGAAGTTCCCGCACGAGCTCTCGGGAGGGCAGCGACAGCGGGTTGCGATCGCTCGCGCGCTGGCTGTCAGACCAAAGGTTCTGATTGCCGACGAGCCGGTGTCGATGCTCGATGTGTCGATCCGACTCGGTGTGCTCAACCTGCTTGCCGACCTGCGGGACCGCGAGCGCCTCGCGATCATGTACATCACCCACGACATCGCGTCGGCGCGCTACCTGGCCGACACCATCTTCGTCATGTACGCGGGGCAGCTGGTGGAGTCGGGGCCGAGCGTCGAGATCACCGACCACCCCGCGCATCCGTACACGCAGCTTCTGCTCTCGGCCGCGCCCGACCCTGACCGCGCGCAGCCGCCGCACCTCGAAGGGCGCGGAGCGCCCCCAAGCCTGAGCGCGCCGCCAAGCGGCTGCCGTTTTCATCCTCGCTGCCCGCACGTGATGAACGTCTGCAGGCGAGAGGCGCCCCCCGGGGTCACCGTCTCGACAAACCACATGGCGGCGTGCTGGCTGCACGTCGATTCGGCCAACCGACACGCGAGTGAAAACGGCGCGCCGGCCGCGGCGCCGCAACTCGGCCAAGAACTGAAAAAGAGGTGAGAAGGATGGATTTGTTTTCGGCTGGTCGGTCTCCGCGACCGTGCGGAGACGAGGGTTGGGAGGCACAACCGTGTCGCCGTCAGCAGCGCACGCCTCAGGGCGGGCAGTTCGTCACGGAGGTGACAGACCTATGAATCGGACAGCCGTCAAGGGCCTGCTCGGAGTGGCCGTCGCGGCCCTCGTCGTGAGCAGTTGCCAGAGCTCGTCTAACACGGCGGCGACGGGTGGCAAGGCACTCATCGCTGAGCCAACGACAGGGGTCACGTTCTCGGAGGACTTCAATCCGTATGACACCAACTCGGTAGCGTCCAGCATGGGCACGCGCAGCCTGGTCAACGAGCCGCTCGTCGAGTTCGACCAGTTGGACCCGACCGCGGCGGGCACGCACCCATGGCTCGCTACGGCCTTTGCCTTCCAGAACAGCGGCAAGGACCTGCAGGTCACGATCCGCCAGAACGTGAAGTTCAACGACGGCTCGAGCTTCGGTCCAGCCGACGTCGCGGCGACCTACAAGATGCTCGAGAACCCCAAGGCCGACGCTTACGGCGTGCCGACGCAGGCGTCAGACCCGACGGTCAACGGCAACACCGTCACCCTGCATTTCCAGACGCCACAGTTCACCGGTCTGTGGTCTATCCTGGGCACCACTTACGTGGTCAAGGCCTCGGTCGCGAACCAGATCGCGGCGAACCCCACAGTGCAGATCAAGGACCCGGTTGGCACGGGGCCCTTCATGCTCAAGAGCTACTCCAGCTCGCTGATCAAGTGGAAGCCCAACCCGAACTACTGGGGCGGAACTCCACCCGAATCAGAGATCGACACCCCTTCCATCGCGACGAACGCGGCGGCCAGTGATGCTCTGGTGAGCGGCCAGCTCGACTGGGCCGGCAACGACATCCCGAACGTCTACGCCAACTACGTCAACCTCAATCCCCAGACCAACCACGCGTGGTTCGCCTCAGGCAACACCGTGGTGCTCTGGTTCAACCTCCATCCCGGGAACGGCGGGGCCACCGGCATCGGCGATGCGGCGGTCCGCAAAGCCGTCAGCTATGGGATCGACCGCAACGCACTGGCCCTTTTGGGCGAGTCAGGCTACGAGCTCCCCGCGACCTCCTCGAGCGCCCTGATCCTGCCCAACCAGAAAGCATTCCTCCCGGCGGACAACAGCCTCACTGCAGACCTGTCGTCCAGCGGTAATGTTCCCGACGCGGCGGCCGCCACAGCCGCCCACCTCCCAGCCGGGGCCGACGTCTACGACATCCTGAAGAGTGCCGGCTGGACACCGCCGGCATCGTCCCACTACGACAGCACCGCCGCGACCTTCAAGTCGGGCGGCAACTGCGATGGCAGCAACCGGTCCAACTGCTGGACCAAAGGCGGCCAGATCATCCAGTTCTCCGTTTACGATCCGGTTCCTTTCTCCGACTACTGGGAGAACGCCACTCTCATGTCGCAAGAGCTGCAGCCGCTTGGCATGGATGTGACCACCAAGCCTGCGCAGGGCTACTCGGACTGGAACACGACACTCACCTCCAACCCCTCCGGCTGGCAGACCGCCATCCACTGGGGCAACGGCGGCAGCATCCCGTACATCCAGTACCAGGACTGGCTGGACGGTTCTAGCTCGACCTCGGCCTCGCATTACGTTGGCTACAACAACCAGGGTGCCCTCTCAGCACTTCAGACTTATGCGAGCACCGATCCTAGCGACACCGCGTCTCTCTACCCACCCGTGCAGCAGCTTGCGAAGATGATCTCGAGTGACGTTCCCGAGGCTCCGCTGCTCTATGGCGCGGACTGGAACGTCTACAGCAGCGCGAAGTACACCGGCTGGCCGAACCAGTCGCACCCCTACATGAACCCATCGCCGAGCGACCCTCAGATGCCTTACATCCTGATGCAGCTCAAGCCTTTGTCCTGAAATCGTTGACAAGCGCCCATCCAATGATGGGCGGGTCTGTCCGGCCGGCGACTTGCCGGCCGGACACCTGGCCCCACCCTTGACCGAGGAGAGCTCACATGACTGATGCAACCGCGGCTGTCGCAGGCGACGAGTCGAGCCTCGTGGCCCGTCTCACCCTGGAGCAGAAGGTTCGCCTGCTGACCGGCGCGGATTCGTGGATGCTCAACAGCGAGGCCGCCATCGGGCTGCGCCCGATGCTGCTCTCGGACGGGCCGGTAGGAGTACGTGGGAAGGGCTTCGACCGGGCGGACCCGTCTTCCTCGCTACCCTGTCCCGTCGCCCTGGCGGCGACATGGGACGTCGACCTGATCCAGCAGCTGGCCAAGGCTCTGGGTCAAGAGGCACGCAGCCGCGGCATCGACGTGATCCTCGGCCCAACCGTCAACATCGTGCGCACCCCCCTCAGCGGCAGAGGCTTCGAATGCTTTTCGGAGGACCCGCTGCTGAC
>JBOHUP010000156.1:0-1928 GCA_050734615.1 Candidatus Dormibacteraceae bacterium
CATCGCGGCCATGAACTTCAGCTACGGACGCATGGTGGCTGTGCTACGGAAGGAGCTGCGTGAGTACCGGCGCAGCCCGTTCATCGTCGGGACTATGGCGCTGCTCCCGTTCGTTTTTCTCGTTGAACCCTTGATCACCATCTTTCGAATCGGCCCGTCGGTGGCGGCGGCCGCTGTGGATAGGTCGGTCGGAAGCACGTTCCTGGTGATGCTGATTGCACCCGCGCTGCTCCCTGCTGTGATCGCCGCCTACTCGGTGGTCGGCGAGCGCGAGCAGGGAACTCTCGAACCTCTGCTGACCACCCCGGTCAGCCGCGAGGAGTTGCTGCTCGGCAAAGCCATCGGCGTTGTCGTTCCGGCAGTTGGTATGGCCTACCTTCTTTTCATAATTGTCCAGGTCTGCGCCCGGCTCTTCGCCAGCAATGCGGCCGTGGTCTCCGACCTGGGGCAGGGGCCGCATATCCTGGCTGAGATTCTCTTCGCGCCCCTCCTGGCAGGATGGTCGATCTGGGTCGGCATCGGCATTTCGACGCGAGCGAGCGACGTGCGGGTTGCTCAACAGATGGGGACGCTCTCGAGCATTCCACCACTTGCGGTCGTGGCCTTGATGGCCTTCGATGTGTTCACCCCGAGTGTCACCCTCGCAGTCGTATTTGCAGTGGTCCTGCTCGTGGCCGACATCATTCTGTTTCGCATCGTTTCGGCCCTATTCGACCGCGAGCGACTCATCACAGGCGCTCGGGCTCAGCGACCGTCACCTGGTGGCGGCCACGTTTCCCCACCAGGTGCAGTTCCACAGATACCGCGCCCAGGAGACTGACTGCGCTGGAATTCTGAACCCGGGGGCCACACGGGCCCGAACCGTCTTGGTAGCGCTGTCCTTCGGGGTCCGCGACCGCCTACTGAACTCAAACCCCGCCGGCCGCTTAGCCGTATCGGTAGGCGTACACTAACCGTTCGTGGCTGCTTACGGAGGCGACCCCCTGGGTTTGTTCGGTGACCCCAGCCGCCGGGCCATTTTCGAGTTGCTGGCTCGGCATCCCTGGTCCGTGGGGGAACTGGCCAAGCAGCTCCCGATCACCAGGCCGGCGGTATCCCAGCACCTTCGCGTCCTCAAAGATGGCGGGCTCGTCTTCAGCCGGTCCGAGGGAACGCGCCATGTCTATCAGATCGACCCAGCTGGAGTGGGTGTCCTGAGAGCCTACCTGGACCGCATTTGGGATCAGGCGCTCGGGGCCTATCAACAGGCCGCTGAGGCGGCCCCCGCTGACTTGTAAGTAGGAGGAGAAATCGTGGGCGACACATCGACGATTCCGGCGATCAACGGATCGACCACCGTGCGCGCGCCCATCGAAAAGGCATTCCGTGTCTTCACGACCTCATTCAACACCTGGTGGCCGCGCGAGTTTCACATCGGACAGGCGGAAATGGCTGAGGCCATCCTCGAGCCACGCGAGGATGGACGTTGGTACGAACGCGGGGTGGACGGCAGCGAATGCGACTGGGGCCGAGTGCTGGTATGGGAGCCACCAGTTCGGCTCGTCATCACCTGGCAGATAAACGGCTCCTGGCGGTACGACCCCGATCCGCAGCACGCCAGCGAGATCGAGGTGCGGTTCACGGCCGAGGGACCGGAACGGACCAGGGTTGAGCTCGAACATCGACATCTCGATCGACTCGTCGACGGCCGGAAGCTACGCGACGGGATTGGCGAGGGCGGTGGCTGGAGCAACAACCTTGAGCACTTCGCCAGGGCCGTGGCGAGCGAGGAGTAGATGGAAGAAAAGCGAACGGCTCATGAAGCACTTGTCACGCGGGTCCTCGAGGGAGACGGTATGGCGTCACGCGCTGAGCGACGTGCTGCGTTCGACAACGCAACGCTCACTGAGCCGCTTCGTGGGCTCATCAGCAAAGTCGCCAATCACCCG
>JBOHUP010000157.1:0-3996 GCA_050734615.1 Candidatus Dormibacteraceae bacterium
AGCTCGACGAACTCTCCGTGCCGCTCCACGCGCGCTGAGCGCATCTCGCGCACGCGCGCATCCGGCGGCTCCGAAGCCGAGCAGAAGCTGGTCCAGTCGTGCCTGCCGATCAGTGCCCGCGCCGCGACGGCCATCGCATCCACGTCGAGCGGACCGCGCACGTGCCAGCAGCGCGCCGGCCCCAGGGCTGTCCGCGAGGGGCGGTCCAGGTAGCGATAGCGGTAGCGCCGCCAGCGAGCCGAGTATCGAGCGTGAAAATCATCCGGCACCGTTTCGGCCGAAACCACCGCCACGTCCTGCGGCAGGCGCGCGTTGAGCGCGCCGGCGAGGCGATGAGGCGAGATTCGTGTCCCGGTTTGAAAGCTGACCACCTGGCCCTCTGCGTGAGCTCCGGCGTCGGTCCGCCCTGCGGCGTATACCTTGTGCTCGACACCGGTCACCTCTTTCAGCGCCCGCTTCAGCTCGGATTCGACGGTCCGCCCGGACGCCTGCTGCTGCCAGCCGGCGAATCCGGTCCCGTCGTACTCCAGCACGACTTTGATATTCAATTGTTAAGAGGCGCGGGTGAGGACGGTTGTCCCCACATGTCTAGTCGACTAATTCGATGATCACCATTGGGGCGGCGTCACCCAGGCGGGGGCCCTTGTGGATGATCCGGGTGTAGCCGCCCGGCCGGTTCGCCAACCGAGGCATGACGTTGGAGAAAAGGCGTTCGACGACCTCCGGCTTGGAGACCTCTTCGCTCACGCGTCTTCGGGAATCCAGGTCGTCGCCCTTCGCCGTGGTGATGAGGCGCTCGACCCAGCGTCGGAGCTCCTTGGCCTTCGGCTCGGTCGTGGTGATGCGGCCGCTCTCGAGCAACGACGTGCATAGATTGCGCATGAGCGCTTTGCGGGCGTCGATGTCCCGGTTGAAGTGGCGGCCGCTCTTTTGATGTCTCATCAGCTCCGCAGTACGGTGCCCATCTCCTCGGGCTTGATGAAGCCTTTCTCGACGAGCTTCTCTTTGATCTCGTCCAGGGACTTCCGGCCGAAGTTGCGCAGCGCGAGCAGCTCTTCCTCCCGCTTCTGCAGCAGCTGGCCGACGGTCTGGATCTCGTTCGCCTTGAGGCAGTTGAAGGCCCGCACAGACAGGTCGAGCTCCTCGATCGGGGTGTCCATCAACCTGTTCTGCCCGGTCTTCTCGCCCTTGCGCTCGTCTTCGCCCTGCTTGATGCGGTCTCCGAAGCTCACGAAAAGCCTGAGGTGCTGGGTGAACAGCTCGGCGGCGTGGCTCACGGCCTCTTCCGGCGACATCGTGCCGTCGGTCCAGACCTCGATCAGCAGCCGGTCATAGTCGGTCGACTGGCCGACACGGGTTTTCTCGACGGTGAAGTTCGCCTTCTCCACAGGGGAGAAGATGGCGTCGATCGGGATCACCCCGATCGGCTGGCCCTCGCGCTTGTTCCGGTCCGCCGGCACGTAGCCCTTGCCACGCTCGACGTTGAGCTCGATCCGCAGGTGGCCCTTGGCGGCCAGCGTGCAGATGTAGAGGTCGGGGTTCACGATCTCGACGTCGGACGAAGCCTGGACGTGCGACGCGCGCACCTCGGCGGGGCCCTTGACGTCGAGCAGCAGGGTGACCGGGTCCTCGGTGAAGCTCTTCAAGCAAAGCCTCTTGAGGTTGAGGATGACCTCGGTCACGTCCTCTTTGACGTGCGGGATCGCGGTGAACTCGTGCGCGACGCCGTCGATCTGGATCGAGGTCACGGCCGCGCCCCACAGCGAAGAAAGCAGCACGCGGCGCAGCGTGTTGCCGAGCGTCGTTCCGAATCCGGGGTCCAGCGGCTCGATGTCGAACTTGCCGTAGTTCGCGCTCGTCTCGAGCTTGCGGACCTGCGGGATCACTGTCATCTGGGTGTCAATTGCCAACTTGGGTTGTTACCTCCGTCCCTTTACCGAGAGTAGAACTCGACGATCAACTGTTCCTCGACCCCGGTCTCCATCTCATGGCGGTCCGGCCGGGCGAGGATTTTGGCGGACTTGTCGTCCGCGTTGAAGGAAAGCCATGACGGCACCGGCCTCACCTTGGAGGACTCCAGTGCCACGTCGAAAACACCGTTTGCAGGCTTGACCTTCAGCACGTCTCCGGGCTTCAGCTGGTAGGAGGGCACGTTGACCGTCCTTCCATTGACCTCGAAATGCCGGTGGCTGACGAGCTGGCGGGCCTGCTTGCGCGAGGTGCCCAGGCCGAGCCTGTAAATCACGTTGTCCATGCGGAGCTCCAGGTGCCGCAGAAGGTTCACGCCGGTGACGCCAGGCTCGTGCGCGGCCGCATCGAAGTAATTTCGGAACTGCTTCTCGAGCAGGCCGTAGATCCTGCGCGCCTTCTGCTTCGCGCGGAGCTGCAGCCCGTAGTCGGACGTCTTGCGCTTGCGCGCCTGCCCGTGCATGCCGGGTGCGAACGCGCGGCGCTCGATGGCGCACTTTGGCGTGTAGCAGCGCTCGCCCTTGAGGTAGAGCTTGGCTCCCTCACGGCGGCAGAATCGGCAGACCGGGCCGCTGTAATTGGCCACTAGACCCTCCTCCGCTTGGGTGGCCGGCACCCGTTGTGCGGGATCGGCGTCACGTCGGTGATGGCGCTGACTTCGAGACCGGTCGCCTGGAGGGAGCGGATGGCCGCTTCACGACCGGCGCCCGGACCACGCACGAAGACCTCGATTGAGCGCATGCCGTGCTCCAGGGCCTTCTTGGCCGTGGTCTCGGCGGTCTGCTGAGCGGCAAACGGGGTCGACTTGCGGCTGCCCTTGAAGCCCTGCGCCCCTGCCGAGCCCCAGGAGATCACGTTGCCGTCCAGGTCCGTGATCGAGATGATCGTGTTGTTGAAGGTGCTCTGGACGTGCGCCTTTCCGTTGACGACGTTCTTGCGCTCGCGGCGCCGTGTGCGGACGACTTTCTTCTTGGCCATTACTTGCCTGCCTTGACCTTCTTCTTCCCGGCCACCGCCCGCTTCGGACCCCGACGGCTGCGCGCGTTGGTGCGCGTGCGCTGGCCGCGGACCGGCAGGCCACGACGATGCCGCCCGCCGCGGTAAGAGCCGATCTCGGTCAGGCGCTTGATGTTGGTCGCGACCTCGCGGCGGAGATCCCCTTCGATGAGGACTTCCTTAGCCGTCGCCATGCGGTCGATGATCTGGCGCAGCCGCCCGACCTCTTCCTCGCTCAGATCCTTGGTTCGGGTGTCCGGATTCAGGTTGGCCATCTTGACCAGCTTGGCGGCCGTAGTGTTCCCGATGCCGTGGATGTACGTCAGAGAGATCACCACCCGCTTCTGGGGGGGTATGTCGACACCGGCAAGTCTTGCCATTTAGTCCTTTAGCCCTGCCTCTGCTTGTGCTTGGGCGTTTTGGAGCAGATCACACGAACCACTCCGTTCCGCTTGATCACCTTGCAGCTCGGACACATCTTTTTGACGGACGGACGTACCTTCATCTCCAAATCTCTCGAATTCGCCCGCGCGACCTGTCGCTGGTCGAGAGCTCGACCCCCACCCTGTCTCCGGCCAAAAGCCGGGTGAAGTGGGTGCCTGCGCGATCGGCGACGTGGGCGAGGACCTTCGCCCCGTTCTCGAGCTCAACCCGGTAGACGCCGTTGGGAAGAGGCTCCACCACGACCCCCTTCACGAGTGAGGGGCGTTGGGGCACGAACGATGATTGTACCAAACGGCGGTTCCCCGCGGGAATTGCCAGTGTGGGCCCTCTCCCCTAGCCTTGCCCCGAGGGGGAGAGGGAGCTGGTCAGGACGACTGGACCCCTGTCGGTGATGGCCACGGTGTGCTCGAAGTAGGCCGAGAGGGAGCCGTCGGCCGTGCAGATCGTCCAGCCGTCCGCCTTCATGTAGACCTCGTGGGAGCCGGCGTTGACCATCGGCTCGATCGCCAGCGTCATGCCGGGCTTGAGCAAGGGCGGCGTCCCCGGGGGCCCGAAATTGGGCACCTGGGGGTCCTCGTGCATCTGGCG
>JBOHUP010000158.1:0-3152 GCA_050734615.1 Candidatus Dormibacteraceae bacterium
CGCGTGCTCTACCCGTTCGACAGGCGCGTCGCGGAGCGCCGGTTCGTCGAGCGGCGGAGCGACTGGCCACAGCCGCAGGCGCTGTAGACCGCGCCCGCACCGTGGCGCAGCCGGCGCTGATCGTCCATGGCGGCGCCGGGCCGAGCCATGAGTCGGAGCGCGCGCCGCGACAGGCGGCAGTCGAGCGCGCGCGAGACGCGGGTTGGGCGCTGATCGGCGAGGACGCGCTCTCCGCCGCCGTGGCCGCGGTGCGCCTCATGGAGGACGAGCCTCTCCTGAATTGTGGAGTTGGCGCTTGCCTCAACAAGGACGGGGTGGTCGAGCTGGACGCCGGCGTCATGGTGGGCGCGGATCTGCGCGCCGGCGGCGTCGCCGGGCTGCGCGACGTGCGGCACCCGATCGACCTCGCGGTAGCCGTCATGCGCGATGGGCGGCACGTCATCCTGGCGGGCGATGGCGCCTCGCGATTCGCTCGCGACAGCGGGATCGAGATGTGCGATCCCGCGATCTTCGTCACCGACCGCAAGCGGCAGGAGCTCCAGCACGGCGCGGACACAGTGGGCGCGGTGGCGCGCGACTCTGTGGGGCGTCTCGCCGTGGCGGTGTCCACCGGAGGCATCACCGGCAAGCTGCCGGGCCGGATCGGGGACTCGCCCATCCCGGGCGCCGGCTTCTACGCCGACGACCGGTTCGGCGCGGTCTGCGGCACAGGCCTGGGGGAGGCCTTCATCCGGCTGGGCCTGGCGCGGTTGATGGTCGTGGAACTGCAGCACGGCATGGACGCGGACTCGGTGGCGAAGGGCGCGGTCGCCCTGCTGGGCCGCGCGCTGGACGCCTCCGGCGGCGTCATCGTGATCGGCCGCGACGGTCCGCCGCAGGCCGCATTCAACACGCCGGCCATGCCGTTCGCGATCGCACAGTAAGTGGCCGACTCAGGCAACGCCGGCGAGCTCATCGCCCTAGCTCTCAAGGGGGCCGGAACCACCCACCTGTTCACGCTCAACGGCGGGCACATCTGGCCGATCCTCATGGGTGCCGAGGAGCACGGAATCCGGATCATCGACGTGCGGCACGAGCAGTCCGCCGCGTTTGCCGCAGAGGGTTGGGCGAAGGTGACGCGCCAGTGCGGCGTGGCCGCGGTGACCGCGGGGCCTGGGGTGACCAACTCGTCGTCTGCGCTCGCTCAGGCACACGCCAACGACAGTCCTTTGTTCGTCATCGGAGGCCGGGCTCCGGTGGCGCGGTGGGGAATGGGTTCGCTGCAGGAGATGGACCACCTCGAGGTCGTCAAGAGCCTCACCAAGAAGGCTTTGACGCTGATGTCAGCCGAAGATGCATATGGCACAGCGGCCGAATGCATGCGCACGGCCTTGAGCCGGCGCACCGGGCCGGTCTTCATGGACGTGCCGATCGACGTCTTCTTCGGCGCGGCTGATTTGCCAGAAGCGACCGAGCATTTGACCGCGGACCCCGGCGCCTCGCCTGATCCGGAGCTGATCGCGCGCGCCGCTCGGCTGATCGGCGAGGCAAAGCGACCGGTCGTGATCGCGGGGGGAAACGTCTGGTGGGCGCATGCCGAGCACGAGCTGCGCGCCCTGGTCGAGGCCGCCCACGTGCCACTCGCGGTCAACGGGATGGCACGCGGCATGCTGCCGCCAGGACATCCGCTGTTCGTGAACCGCGCGCGACGTGAGGCGCTGCGTGATGCGGATCTCATCGTCCTGGCGGGCGTGCTCCTGGACTTCCGGCTCAACTTCGGACTGCCGCCGGTCTTCTCCGAGGACGCGCGGCTCATCTACGTGGACGTCGACGATCACCGCAAGCACAGGCCGGCCGAGGTTTCGCTTTTCGGTGATCTGAAGGCCGCGCTCGGCGCCCTGGCCGAGGCGGTTGAAACGGCGGCGGCCGGGCCCTCGCAGTGGCTGGACGAGCTGCGCCAGGCCGAGGCGGCGGTGAAGCTGGGCGAGGAGGCGGTGACGAGATCGGACGCCTCGCCAGTGCATCCCGCGCGGCTGATCGCCGAGGTCGGACGCATCCTGGACGACGATGCGATCGTGGTTGGGGACGGCGGGGACTTCATCTCATTCGCCGGCCGCCTGATCGAGCGGCCAAAGCCGGGCCTGTGGATCGACCCCGGCCCGTTCGGCTGCCTCGGTTCGGGCCCCGGCTACGCGATGGCGGCCAAGCTGGCGCACCCCGAACGCCAGGTGATCCTGCTCTGCGGGGACGGGGCATTCGGTTTCTCGGCGATGGAGTTCGACACCATGGTTCGCCACCGGATCCCGGTGGTCTGCGTGGTCGGGAACAACGGGATCTGGGCGCTCGAGAAGCATCCTATGCAGAACCTGCTCGGGATGAGCATCGCGGCCGACCTCGGCCAGCGCACCAGGTACGACAAGGTCGTCGATTCGCTCGGCGGCTACGGCGAGCTGGTCGAGCGCCCGGAGGAGATCCGGCCCGCCCTCGAGCGGGCACTCAAGTCGGGCGTCCCGGCCTGCATCAACGTTATTTGTGACCCCGAGGCCCAATATCCACGATCATCTGTGTTGATGTGAGCACAGCCCAGATCAAGCTCGGCGTCGAGGCCGATGAATGGCGCACCGCCCAGTCGCAGTTCGACGAGGCCGCCGAGATCATCAAGCTCGAGCCCTGGCTGCGCGAAGTGCTGCGCGAGGTCCAGCGTGAGTTCGCGTGCAACTTCCCGGTCAAGATGGATTCAGGCCACGTGAGGATCTTCACGGGCTACAGGGTCCAGCACAACATCAACCGGGGCCCGGCCAAGGGTGGCATCCGCTATCACCCCGACGTCTCCCTCAACGAGGTCAAGGCGCTCGCGATGTGGATGACTTGGAAATGCGCCGTGGTCAACATCCCGTTCGGGGGCGCCAAAGGCGGCATCATCGTCAACCCGAGCGAGCTTTCGCTCAACGAGCTCGAACACATGACGCGCCGCTTCGCGACCGAAATCTCGATCCTCATCGGCCACGACCGCGACATCCCAGCGCCCGACGTGAACACCAACGGCCAGACGATGGCCTGGATCATGGACACCCTTTCCATGCAGCTCGGTTACTCATCCCCCGCGTCGGTGACCGGGAAGCCGATCGAGGTCGGCGGCTCGCTGGGCCGAATTGAGGCGACCGGCCGCGGCG
>JBOHUP010000159.1:0-2110 GCA_050734615.1 Candidatus Dormibacteraceae bacterium
CGCCAAGCCACCCGCCACAGCAGCCGCCAAGGCGGAGACCGCCGCCGCTCCAACTGCGGCGCCAGCCGCCCCAGCCGCCAAAGCGTCCGAGGCGAAGGCCCGGGCTCGGCCGAAGACCGTGGTCCGGGACGACGACGAGGAGCCCGACGAGAAGAGGGCGCCCCAGCTCGACCAGATCCGAGCCGCGCTTGCCGACACGCCCTCGAAGTCCGACCCGGACGAAGGGCCCGGCGGCGTACCCAAACCCACCAGACAACCCAGGGCAAAGTAGTTGCCTGCCTTCAGGGACATCGTCCGGCGCATCGACTCGATCAGGAACACGCAGAAGATCACCAAGGCGATGCAGGTGGTGGCGGCGACCCGGCTCCGCAAAGCGCAGGCCGCGGTGCAGGCCACGCGACCTTACGCGGACAAGATGGTCGAGGTGCTGCAGACCGTTGGCGAGCGTGCCACCGAGTACCGCCATCCATTCCTGGTCCGGCGCGACGGCAAGCGGGCGGTGATGGTGCTCGTCACCACCGACAAGGGCCTGTGCGGCGCCATCAACGTCAACAACATCCGAGCTGCGACCCGGTACATGAATGACCATTACACCGACGGCCAGCGCTACGTGACGCTCGGCCGCAAGGGTCGCGACTTCCTGCTGCGCTATCGCCGGGACGTCATCGCCGAGGTGAGTGGAATGCCTGACCGGCCGACCGAGTCCGACGTGCTCCCTGCGATCACTGTGGCTCTGCAGGAGTACGCGAAGGGCGAGACCGACGCGGTGCTGCTGTGTTATTCGAAGTGGATCTCGACCCTGAAGCAGGAGGCCACCGTGCGCGTCCTCATCCCGGCCGAGATTCCGGCTCGAGAGGGCGAGAGCACCGGGCCGCGTGCCGACTACATCTATGAGCCCGACCCGGAATCCGTCCTCGACGGCCTGCTACCCAGGTACGTCGAGACGCAGGTGTTCCAGGCGGTGCTGGAAAACAAGGCGAGCGAATACTCGGCCAAGATGATCGCGATGCAGAACGCGACCAAAGCGGCCGGCGACCTGATCGACGCCCTGACGCTTTACGCGAACAAGGTGCGCCAGGCCGGGATCACGACCGAGCTGATGGAGATCGTCAGCGGCGCCGAAGCCATGCGGGCGTCGAGCTGAGGAAGGAGAACGATGGCTAAGACCAAGCACAGGACCGAAACGAAAAAGACCATCAAAGAGGGCCGCGTCAGCCAGGTCATCGGGGCCGTGGTGGACGTCGAGTTTCCACCCGGCCAGCAGCCCGACCTGTTCGAGGCGCTGGAGGTCAAGGTGGGAGACGGCCGCACGGTGATTCTGGAGGTGGAGGGCGCCATCGGCGACAACACGGTGCGCTGCATCGCGATGGACGCGACGGACGGCTTCCGCCGGGGAGATCCCGTGCACGCTACCGGCGAGTCGATCTCCGTGCCGGTGGGCGTCGAGACGTTGGGCCGCATGTTCAACGTCGTAGGCAGGCCGATCGACGACGAGCCGGCCCCGGAGGGCATCACCCGCTGGCCGATCCACCGCGCGGCTCCGCCGCTCTCCGAGCAGCAGGCCAAGCTTGAGATCCTGGAGACCGGGATCAAGGTCATCGACCTCATGTGCACGTTCGCCAAGGGCTCGAAGATCGGCTTGTTCGGAGGCGCAGGCACGGGCAAGACAGTCGTCGTGCAGGAGCTCATCCGCAACATCGCCTACCAGCACAAGGGCCGTTCGGTCTTCGCGGGCGTGGGTGAGCGCACGCGCGAGGGCAACGACATGTACCACGAGATGCGCGACGCGGGCGTGCTGCCCCAGACCGCGCTCGTGTTCGGCCAGATGAACGAGCCGCCCGGCGCCCGGGCGCGCGTGGGATTGACCGGGCTGACGATGGCCGAGTACTTCCGCGACACGGAAGGGGCCGACGTCCTGCTGTTCGTCGACAACATCTTCCGCTACCTTCTGGCCGGGTCAGAGGTATCGGCATTGCTCGGCCGCATGCCGTCGGCGGTCGGCTACCAGCCGACCCTGGCGACAGAGATGGGCGAGCTGCAGGAGCGCATCACCTCCACTCGCAAGGGATCCATCACATCGGTGCAGGCGGTCTACGTACCGGCCGACGAC
>JBOHUP010000160.1:0-18118 GCA_050734615.1 Candidatus Dormibacteraceae bacterium
CAGATCTGCTGGGCCAGGATCGTCTTGCCCACCCCAGGTGCCCCGGCGACGACGATCAGAGAACCCACCGGGAGTCCGCCGCCCAGGATGACGTCGAGCCGCGGTACCCCCGTTTTTAGGCGTCGCACGTGGGCAGGTCCATGGACCTGGTCAGCACTGGGGTCCTTCCATTCGAAGTAGGGACGCTGCGAGCGCGAGGAGCTCAGCTCTGTCAAACGGCTTACCAAGAACTGAGTCGGCGCTCTGGGCCGCGGCCACTCGCGGGTTCGCCGTGACCGCGAGTATCTTGAGCCCCGCGGTCCGTGGGTCTCCTCGAAGGTGGTTGATCAACGCTCCGCCGTCCATCATCGGCGTCATGAGGTCAGTCACCACGAGGTCAGGCAGGCTCTCCTTGATCAGAAGAAGCGCACTTATTCCGTTCGGGGCCTCGGTGATCTCGTAACCGTCGCTTTCGAGGATGAGCCTCAAAAGGAACCTGGCGTTTGGGTCATCATCGACGACCAGAATCCGCTTTCCAGGCAATCAGACTCCTCACTAACCCGATCGCATTCCGCCGAGTCGCGACTCTGACTTGGTGGGACAGGGACAAAATTAGACTGCGCCTTGTGCGCGGTGTCAACTCCGCAAGAATTGTTGCTTAGGAGTCAGCCGTCGCCGCAATGACGAGGCAATAGCCCTTCGCTTTACCCGTGACGAGCCGGCAGTAGCTCCGAAATGGCTGGAGCTTCTTTCTGAGGCGTGCGATGTAGCTGCGAAACTGCTCGCTCGAGGCATCGGGGCCCCACGCGCGCACCGCCGCATCCACGGCAGCGAACGACTGATTGGGCGCTGCGAGGAAGAACGAGAGCAGTTGCCACTCCCGTTTGGTGAGGTGCGCCGCGCCTTCCCTGCCGATCACCTGCCGTTGTTCGGCATCGAACACAAGGCTTCCCAGTTCGATCCGCGTTGCAATCGGGACTACAGACTCTGGGCCAGGGTGGCGCATACCCGACTTGATCGCACCGACCAGCGCGTCAGGCACGAAAGGCTTCGGCAGCACCTGGTCGGCGCCTGCCGCGTAGACCGCGAGCGTGTCTTGCGTCTCGTCGTAAGACTCCGCCACGACGATCAGGGGCGCTCGCGCGGCCGCCCGCAGCCTGCTGACCTGCTCCGGTGTAATCGGCGCGTCAGAGCTCGTGCCGACGATCACCATCTCGAACCTATGCGGTCCGCCTAGATGACGACGAGCGTCCTCGAGCTCCGCGACGCTCTCGAACTGGCCGCCGGCGACCTCGACCACGTTGGACATCACCGCCCGGTAGGCCGCGTTCGCCTCGACCACGAGAATCCTGGGAAGGCCGGCCCGCTGGCGCGGGTCGGCTCTGTTTCTGCCGTTCTGGCTGTGTTGCAAAGTCCCTTTTGAATAAAGCGCGAGCCTGACCCCGGATACCCAGATCAAGACGCGATTCGCAAATGGTCGCGGACGCGTAGGGGCGGCCCTTAGTCACTCGTCACCATGGCTCGCCGCATCGGATCGATGAGATCAGCCTGTTCGAACGGCTGGAGAAGATCGCCAACCGAATGGAGCCGGCGACAGGAATCGAACCCGCAACCTACTGCTTACAAAACAGTCGCTCTGCCAATTGAGCTACGCCGGCGCCCATTCGGAAGGGTAGCCGAACGCTTTTGCAGCCGGGGCAACGTGAGCCCACGTGCTGCGACCAGCGCACGGCGATTCCGAAATCCATCGCGATCGCGACCATTGTCTCGCTGAGAGCGACGGATCTGTCTAGCGCCATCAAGCGGTGCAAGGGCGGCGAAGGGGCGACAAAAACCGCCCGCCGGGACAAAGCGACGGCGCACAGCGATACCGTCCCGCCTGAGGCTTCCTCATCCTCCCGCCAGCTCGGCCCGTACTCGCTTCGCGGCCTGCGCCAGGACGCTCAGCTTGCCGAACGCCGTCGCGCGCGACAGGTACTTCATGCCGCAGTCGGGGGCCACGATGAGGCGTTCAGGCTCGACATAGTCGAGTGCGTTCTTGATCCGAGCGACGACTGTCTCGACGTCTTCGATGGGGCTGTCGTCGGAGAGGTCGATCACCCCGACGATCACCTGCTTGCCCGGCAGCGACTTGAGCACCGAGAGGTCGACCCTCTGCTGCGCAGACTCGAGCGAGATCTGTTTGGCCGCGACATCGGACAGCTGCTCCAGGAACGGGTAACCGTTGGGCCGCGAGTGGACGATGTGCGCATAACCGAAGCACGTATGGACCGCGGTCGTGCCCGTGATGCCGTCGAGGGCGAGGTTGATCGCCTTGATCGCGAATCTCTGCGCGATCGAAGCCCGCGCCTGGAGGTAGGGCTCGTCGAGCTGCACCACGTCAGCGCCAGCAGCGAACAGGTCGCGCATCTCGGCGTTGACCGCTTCCGCGAGCGCCATCGCGAGCGCCTCGTCGTCGTGGTAGTAGTCGTCCTGGGCCTGCTGGGACATCGTGAACGGGCCTGGGAGCGTGGCTTTGATGGCGTGGGCGGTGTTGGCGCGAAGGAACTGCACGTCGCGCACCCCGACCGGCCGCATACGCCGGATCGGCCCGACCACGCGAGGCACCGGGTTGGGGTGGCCGGTCCGGTCGAGCGCCGTGCCAGGGTTGTCCAGGTCCATCCCTTCGAGCGCGGTGGCGAAGCGGTTCGAGTAGCTCTCGCGCCTCATCTCGCCGTCCGTGATGATGTCGATCCCGGCGCGTTCCATGTCGCGGATCGCCACCACGGTCGCGTCGTCCTGGGCCTGCTCCAGAAAAGCCGGATCGACCCGCCAGATCTCGAGCGCCCGCGTGCGCGGGGGGAGGCGGCTGCCGAGCATCGCGCGATCAACGAGCCAGTCCGGCTGGGGGTAGCTGCCGACGACCGTAGCCGGCAGGAGCTTCGCCACGGAGGCAAGGGTATCGCTCATCATGGGCGTCGGACATGGAGATGACGAGCAACCGCCTGAAGGGCGACGACTGCGAACGCGACTGGATCTGGGAGCGCGAGGTCGAAGCCGCCTCGGTCGAGGAGAAGCAGCGGCTTGCGGCCGTGGCGTGGGAGCGCCAGTACCGGCGCCTTCGCGAGGCTTCTCCTTTCTACTCGCGCAAGTTCCGCGAGGCGGGCCTCGGCTCTTCGTTCGTGAGCCTCGCCGACCTGGCCAAGGTTCCATTCACCACCAAAGACGAGCTCAAGGGGGCGTTGGACGAAGACCCGCCGTTCGGAGCCAACCTCTGCGTCTCGCCAGACCAGGTCAAGCGCGTGTACCAGACCAGCGGCACGACCGGCGCCCCGAGCGTCCTTGCGCTGACCCGCGGCGACATGGAGACGTGGACGGTCATGGGCACTCGCACCTACTACGCGACGGGCATCCACGAGCACAGCAGCGTCCTGACCACCTTCGGCGCGGGGCCCTTCGTGGCCGGCCACACGCACTTCGTGCTCGTGCGCATCGGGGCGCGCTCCGTGCCGGTGGCGCCAGGTGACACCGAGCGTGTGGTGCACGGCCTGCGTGCGGGCCTGGCCGACACGCTCCTGGCCACGGCTTCCTTTGCCCAGTTCCTGGCCAACCGGCTCGAGAAGACGGACTCGGAGTCGAGCGCCATCCCGTTGACGCACGTCGTGACCGGCGGAGAGCCGGGCGGCGGAATCCCGGCCATCCGCGACCACATCCAACGCGTGCTCGGCGTGACCGTGACCGAGGTGATGGGCATCGGCGACATCGCGCCGTCGCTGTTCGGCGAATGCCCCCACCAGCAGGGCATGCATTTCTGCGGCGAAGGGCACGTGTGGCCCGAGCTGGTCGATCCCGACACCCGCGAGCCTATGAGCATCGAGCCCGGCGCCGTCGGCGAGCTGGCCTACACGACGCTGACTCGCGAGGCCATGCCTGTCGTGCGCTTCCTGGGGAGTGACATCGTGCGCATCGAGGGTACGTCGTGCCAGTGCGAGCGAACGAGCTTCCGCATGCGAGTGATCGGGCGGCGCGACGACATGTTCATCGTGCGCGGCGTGAACGTGTACCCGACCGCCATCCTGTCGATCGTGGGCGATTTTCGGCCACGGGTGACTGGCCGGACGCGTGTCGTACGACACGGATCCGCCACCTCCATCGAGCCGCCCGTCCCCGTCGAGGTCGAGGTCTACGAAGGCCACGAATCCGACCCGACGCTGGTGAGTGAAATCGAGAACGCGATCCACTCGAAGCTCATCTTTCGAGCCCAGGTCAAGCTGGTGCCGGAATCTGACTTCGGCGAGGCGGGCTACAAAACCAAGCTGACTGTAAGGCGGTGACCAAGCACATCAAGTCGAGCCTCGGCTCGAGCACAGCCGACACCATCACAGTCCGGGGCTTGGACCTGGCGAACGACATCATCGGCAAGGTCTCGCTGGGCGACGTCGCGTTCCTCGAGCTGAAAGGCCGGCTGCCGACTCGGGAGGAGTCCACGGTCTTCAACGCGATCGCGGTGACGCTGGTCGAGCATGGCATGACCCCGAGCGCGATCGCGGCACGCCTCACCTACTTCGGCGCCCCTGAGTCGGTGCAAGGCGCAGTGGCGGCGGGCCTTCTCGGCCTCGGTGACCGTTTCGGCGGTTCGATCGAGGGCGCGGCGCGCCTGCTGCAGGAGGGCCTCGAAGGAGCAAGGCAAGAGGCAGATCTGGGATCTGTCGCCAGGGAGATCGTCAGCGCGCATCGGCGCGATAAGCAGATCATCCCCGGGCTCGGCCACCCGATCCACAAGTCGATCGACCCGCGAACGCCCAGGCTCTTCGCCGTGGCGGCTGAGAACGGCCTTTCCGGCCGCCACGTGAAGCTGATGGAGCTCATCGCCGTTGAGGCGGGAACCGAGTACGGACGCGAGCTGCCGGTCAACGCAACTGGAGCGATCGCGGCCATCGCGAGCGAGCTGGGCATCGCATGGCGGGTCACTCGGGGCCTCGCAGTGATGGCTCGCGCGATCGGCCTCGTGGCCCATATCCAGGAGGAGATGCAAGATCCGACCGCAAGCGAGATCTGGTCTCGAGTGGAAGAGGAGGCTTCGGGTCATTTGCGCCGAGGCCAGGACTAGTATTGATTGCGACCGCAACCACCTGAAGGGGGCGCAGATTTGGCCAGGACCTTCTCGGGCATCCACCACGTCACCTGCATCACCGGTGACGTCCAGAGGTGCGTCAACTTCTATGTGGGCGTCTTCGGTCTGCGCTTCGTCAAGAAGAGCATCAACCAGGACATGCCCGACACGTACCACATCTATTTCGGCGACTACATCGGCTCACCTGGCACCGCGATGACCTTCTTCGGCTGGCCTTCGTGGCCCAGCCGGCGCACCGGCAGCGGCCAGGTCACCTCGGTCTCGTTCGCGGTGCCGCACAGCTCGCTCGATTTCTGGAACGAACGTCTGGTCAAGCTGGGCGTCGAGCCGGCGCGCGCCGGCCGGTTTGGCAACGAGGCGATCGTGTTCCAAGATCCTGACGGCATCGAGGTCGGGCTGGTGGGCGATGCCCAGGACGAACGCTGGGTGCCCTGGCGCGACGGGCCGGTGCACGTGGAGAACGCCATCCGCGGCTTCCATTCGGTCACGTTGACCCTCGCCGAGACCACGGCCACGGAGGACCTCCTGGTCAAGACCATGGGTTTCCGCAAGGTTGGTCACGAAGGCAATCGCAGCCGCTACGAGACGGGCGTGGGCGGCCCCAACGCCACCCTCGACCTAGTGGAGTAGCCCGAGGGACCGGTGGGCGAAGAGTCGCTGGGGACGGTGCACCACGTCGCATGGCGAACCCCCGATGACGCGAGCCAGCTGGCCTGGCGCGACGCTCTGGTCAAGGTCGGTCGCAACGTCACGCCCGTGATCGACCGCTGGTATTTCAAGTCGATCTACTACCGCGAGCCCGGCGGTGTGCTGTTCGAGATCGCCACCGACGCTCCAGGCTTCACGATCGACGAAAATCGCCAGAGTCTGGGCACGAACCTCAGCCTGCCGCCCTGGTTCCAGGTGCGGCGCGACCGACTGGATGAGACCCTGCCACCGATCGTCGTTCCGACCACGGCGACGACCGGCGCCGGCCACTGATGAGCACTCGTGGTCGAAATGTCAACCCGGGGAGGGGAATGAGCTGATGAGCACCGCAGTGATCGCTCCGGTCAACCCGATGTCGGCGGAGGGCAAGGAAACAGTGCTTGCCGTCATGCGCCGCGACCGCGCCAACTTCATCCGGACGGTCGAGGACCCGAAGAACTGGACTGTGCAGACGCGCTGCACAGAGTGGGAGACCCGTGACCTGGTCGGTCACATGATCGACGTCCTGGAGGGTTACTTCCTGAACTTCGAGAAGGCGAGAAAAGGCGAGGATGCCAATGCGCTCGGCTTGACGGTGATGGCCACCACGCTGAACGACCATGCCAAGGACTTCCGCAAGCTTTCACGCGAAGAGGCCCTGGCCCGTTTCAAAAAGGACGCCGAGAAGTTCGACAAGATGCTCGCCGAGCTGACCCCGGACGAGTGGACCGGAATGATGGTCAATCACCCTTACTCAGGTCCTGTGCCGGCAGGTTTCTACGGCACCTTTCAGATCATGGACTACGGCGTTCATCCCTACGACGTGGAATATGGCCTGGGCCACAAGCTCGCGACGATCGACGAATCCACCGCCGGCCTGATCCTGCCCTTCGCCTTCGTCTTCTGGCAGTACCAGGTCGACCAGAAGGCGGCGAAGGGTGTCGACACCCATTACGGGATCGAGGTCGCCGGGCCGTGGGGCGGCAAATGGCGCATCACCGTGAAGGACGGGAAGTGGACGCCCGAGCCCGAGACCGGCCACTTCGAAGGCTGCGACGCACTGTTCACGTTCGACAGCGCGGCCGACCTCGTCCTCACGTTCTTCGGGCGCTACCCGGGAGGGTCGGCGACCGGTGATCCTGCAGTGATCGACAAGGTGCGCCACCTCCACTTCTCCATCTGATCCGAAGCACCCTGTGGGCATCTGATCGCCTCCCGGTCCGCGCCGGCAGCGCGGGTGGGGGCGGTCAGAACGCCGGCGGGCAGGTCCGGATCAGCGAGGTCGATGAGCGGACGGCTCCGCTGGTCGCCGGCGCGATGGGACCGGACGCCGACCTCCTGGAAGTGCGCCTGGCTCGAGGGTGTCGCTGCTTTGCCGCCTTCGTCGACGGCGCGGTAGCGGGTTACGGGTGGCTGTCGACCGCGCCTGAGTGGATCGGCGAGATCCAGCTCGAGATCACTCCCAGACCGGGCGAGGGCTACATCTGGAACTGCGTCACGGTTCTCGAGCATCGGCGCAAGGGCGTCTTCCGCTCGATGGTCATGGCCATCGCAGCGGCAGGGCACATGGACGGGCTCGAGCGCATTTGGATCGGCAGCGTGGCGATCCCGGCGGAGCGTGCGGTCGGGCCGGCGGGTTTCAAGCCCGCGCTGCACCTGCACACCGCCGTGAAGGCGGGCATGTGCTGGCTCAAGGTGCTCGCGCCCGTCGACACGGACCCGGCATTGGTGGACGCGGCGCGCGAGGCCCTGGCGATCGGCGGACGGCCGCTGAGACTGGCGACGACGCTGCGGCGCTCCCGCCCGCGCCGGCACTAACCTTTCGGCGTGAGTGGTTGGCGCCGTGAATGTAAGCCGGCGCATCCTGCTCATCCAGGCGCTGTCGCCCTCGTCACGCTCTTCCTGGTCCGGGTCGCGTAAGCGCCGTGAGGCGACTACAGGGCGGCCAGGTAGGTCTCCAGCAGTTCCTTCTCCGGCTGCTTGCCGGCCAGCTCTGAGGCGGCGCGGCGCAGCTCCGGCTCGCCGATCCCGTAGTCGCCTATGTGCCGCGGCAGCTCCAGGGACCTGATCAGCTTCTCGACGGCGTCGGCCGGGTTCGAGCCCATCCAGCGCTCGAGAACGGCCATCCGATCCGGCTGGCGGGTGGCGATGTAGCGCATCACGTGAGGCAGCAGAAGGCATGACGTAACGCCGTGCGGGATGCCGTGGCGGGCGCCGATCTGCTTGCCCATCAGGTGGCTCAGCCCGCCCGCGGACGGTCCAGGCAAGGTGAACGAGAACCAGGCCGCCAGCTGGTTCGCGGTCCGGACGTCGAGGTCAAGCGGCGCGGCCTTGGCCCGGGGCAGCGAATCGAACAGGCGGTGGATCGCTTCCAGGGCCATCACATCCGAGAAGGGGTGCTCCCCCTCGGCGAGGAAACCTTCCACCGCGTGGTCGAGCGCTCGGATCCCGGTTGACAGCCAGAGCTGAATCGGCGTGGCCAGCGTGAGCGCGGCATCGTAGATCACGCCGTCGGCAAGCAGCCGCGGGTCGCGTACGCCGGCCTTGTCCCCGGCGTCGTTGGTGTAACCGGCCCCGGCCGCCAGCTCCGCCGCCGACAGCGTCGTGGGCAGCGCGATGTGGGGAAGGGCGTGCTCGGCGTGGCCGTGATGATCGACGAGCCGGACTGCCATCAGCTTCGCCGCGTCGATCGCGCTTCCGCCGCCGAAGCTGACGACCCCGTCCACCTCCGCGCCGGCGGCTTCTTGCAACGCGGCATCCACCTGCGCGAGCGGGGCGTGCTGGCTGACCGTCACCGTGACGACCGCCTCAGCCTCGCCCATGGCGCCGCAGACGGCCTCGACGAGGTGCTCCTCCGCCAGCAGCGAGCGTGTGGTCATCAGCGCGACGCGGTGCGCCTTCAGCCGCGTGAGCTCAGCGCCCAGCTGGTCGAGCGACCCCGCTCCCCAATGGATGACGCGCGGATTGGAGTAGTTGAAGACCCCTTTCACGTCGCCGTCATACTACGAACGAAGTGTCGATCGCCCACGGCCATCGCGTGCTGCACACTGGTGAGCCCCTCGATTCGGCTCGCGCCTTGATGATCCTGGTCCATGGTCGCGGCGCATCGGCGGAGGACATCATGACCGTCGGCGCCGAGCTCGAGCTGCCCGGCTTCGCGTATCTAGCACCGCAGGCCGCCGGCAATGCGTGGTATCCGAACCCGTTCACGGCGCCGCTCGAGTCGAACGAGCCCTACCTCAGCGCTGCGCTGGAGATGCTGGCGAACCTGGTGAACCAGAGCGAGACGTCGGTTCCCGCCGATCGCATCGTCCTGCTCGGCTTCTCGCAGGGCGCCTGCCTCGCGCTCGAGTTCGCGGCCCGGCACGCCCGGCGCTATGGGGCCCTGATCGGGTTCAGCGGCGGTCTCATCGGCCCTGAAGGGACGCCGCGCGACTACCCCGGGAGCTTTGGCGGCACCAGAGTCTTCCTGGGCTGCAGCGACGTCGATCCACACATCCCCAAAGAGCGGGTGATCGAGACCGGGGCCGTGCTCGAGCGCCTGGGTGCGGGGGTCACGCTGCGCCTGTACCCGGGCATGGCTCACACCGTGAGCCAGGACGAGATCGCGTCGGTCCGGAAGATCCTCGACTCGATCTAGGGTTTGCCGCCCGGCTTTTCGTACAGGGTGGCCACCGCCGACATGTCCAGCTCGCCCGCCGACTCGATCGCCTGCTCATACAGCCGGCGGGTTTCGTCGGCCAGCGGCGTCGCGGCGCCCGAGCGCCGATAGAGGGCGGTCGCGAGCTCGAGGTCTTTGACCGCGTCGCGCAACGCGAAAGTCACCGGCTCGTAGATGTGCTCGACGATCCCCGCCTTGCGTGCGGTGAGGTAGGGCGCCAACCGGCTGATCACCGAGAACACTGCTTCGGGCTCGAGCCTGGCGCCAGCGCCGGCGGCCTGCAGCTCCGCCGCAAGGGCGGTGACTCCCATGAGCATGGTGTTGGCCACCAGCTTCAGCGCTGCGGCGCTGCCGAGCTCGCCTGTCCGCCTGACCTCACCGAACGCCTCGAGCACGGGCCGCGCTCTCTCGATCGCATCCGTGCTCCCCGCCGCGAACACGAGCGATTTGCCGGCCGCAATGGCGGGAATGCTCCCCACCACTGGCGCTTCGACGTAGCTGGCGCCGGCCTTCTCGACCGGTGGCGCAACGTCCTTCGCCAGGTCGGTTCCGGCAGTGCTCATCTCGACGAAGACCTGCGAGCGCGCGGCCTTCACTGCGCCCTGCTCGCCAAGGTAGGCGCTGCGCACCGCATCCGCGTCGGTGAGCATCGAGATCACGACGTCGGCGCCCGCGACGGCCTCGGCCGGAGTGGAGGCGACCTCGCCGATGCCGAGGGCCTCGGCCCGCTGGCGCGTCCGGTTCCACAACGTCAACTCATGGCCTGCGGCGGCGAGCCGCTTCGCCATCGCCGCGCCCATCTTTCCGGTCCCGAGAATGGCGACTTTCATCCTCTTTCCTCCCCGACCGTGTGGCTAGGCCTTCTTTTCGGCCACTTCGCCTTCTTCGCCGTGCTCGACGATGTCGCCGCCCTTGAACAGGACCTCTTGCAGAACCGCGCGCCACTTCGGCTTGCGGCGGGAAAGGAACTCGAGCGCCATCGCGAAGTGCTTGAACTCCTCATGCTGGGCGTCCGCCATGATCGCCTTGGCCTGGGGGTCGCGCTCGAGCGAGATCCGCTGTTCGTACCAGCCGATGGCCTCCGCCTCCTCCTGAAGCGAGGCGGCCATCCGGGCGAAAGTACGGATCTCCTGGCTCAGCTCACCTGCGGGTTCGTGGTACTGCTCGGTGCCCATTCTCCTGCTCCTCTAACGGTACCGACTTTGGCAGCTTGGTGGCGGCCCGGCGCAGGGATTCGAGGTCGGTACGGGGCATGGCGGCCAGGATTTCGGGTGGCCTGTAAAAGGCCTCAAGCAGCCTCACGCGCAGCCTGGCGCCCTTGGGCGTCAGGACGACGGACTTGACCCGGCGGTCGGCCTCTACGATTTCGCGCGACGCCAGGCCCTGCCGCTCGAGCCGATCCACCAGCCAGGTCGCATTGGACGGGTCGCAGCCCCACTCGCGAGCCAGGACGCGCATAGGCCGGCCACGCGTCGGATCAAGGCTTGCCAGCGCTCGGCTCTCCGCTGGGCTGAGGCCGAGCCGGCGGATGAAAAGGTCTCGTTCCGGGGCCGTCGAGACG
This sequence comes from Candidatus Dormibacteraceae bacterium, assembly GCA_050734615.1. Lineage (GTDB taxonomy): Bacteria > Chloroflexota > Dormibacteria > Dormibacterales > Dormibacteraceae > DASXBJ01. The sequence goes on from JBOHUP010000160.1 coordinate 11,002, forward strand.
ATGAGGTCGAAGATCGGCCGCCAGGCGGCGGCCGCGATTGACTTTTTCGAAGCTTCGACCATAACCGGCATTATAGTTTAAGCAGTCGTATAGTTGAAGGAGTTCAAGTAGTGCTTGGTTGGAGGTGGCGATGAAACTGGTGACGGCAGCGCAGATGACCGTACGAATTTGCGGGGTGGTTCTGCTCTTGCTCGGCATACTCTTCTGGACGGGCAACGCTGACTTCTTGCAGCCGGTCCACATCTTGCTGGGCCTTCTGCTCGTGCTGGGGCTGTGGACGCTATCGTTCCTCGCACTGCAGTCGCGCACTGGGGTTGGCCCTGCGGTGCTGGGGTTCGCGTGGGGTGTGGTGGCTACGGTTCTGGGCCTGACCCAGACGAGACTCGTGACCGGTGATGCCCACTGGGTCATCCAGGTGATCCATCTGCTGGTCGGCGTCGGTGCGATCGGGATCGCGGAGCAGCTGGCGCGGCGAATCAAGGCACACGGTTTTCCCGCGACCGCTCCGGCACTCCGCAACTGATGGGAGTGCTTGACGGCAAGGTGGCCATCGTCACCGGCGCGAGCCGGGGCATCGGCGCCGTCGCGGCGCGTGTGTTTGCGAGAGAGGGGGCAAAAGTGGTCCTGGCGGCGCGATCCGTCCCCGAAATCGAGAGCATCGCGCGGGAGATCGTCACGTCGGGCGGCGATGCACTTGCGATTCAGACCGACGTCACCGATGCGGCCTCGGTCGGAAGGATGATCGAGCAGGCCGGCGCGGCATTCGGTCGAGTCGATGTCGCATTCAACAATGCGGGCAGCGGTCACCGGCCGAAGCCTCTGGCGGAGATATCCGTCGAGGATTTCGAGCAGGTCCTCAAGGTCAACCTTGTCAGTACCTTCCTGTGTATGAAATACGAGATCCCCGCGATGCTGGCTGGTGGTGGTGGCGCGATAGTCAACATGTCTTCGACCGCCGGGATGCAGGGTGCCCCGGGCATGGGGTCGTATTCCGCGGCCAAGCATGGCGTCGTCGGGCTGTCCCTCACCGCCGCGCTGGACTACGGGCGTCGCAACATCCGCGTCAACGCCATCGCACCGGGACCGATCGCCACGGACGACCTGCCCGACCAGGCCCGGGAGCACATCGCGCAGTTCGTACCGATGGGCAAGCTGGGCACGCCCGAGCAGGTGGCGTGGACCGCGGCCTGGCTGTGCTCCGACCAGGCGGCGTTCGTGCACGGTGCAGTGCTCGCCGTCGATGGCGGCCGGCTCGCGGGCGCGCCGGCGCAAGCGTAAACCGGACGCGTGAATCAATCCGACCTGGTAGCTCTGCTGCGCGACGGTATCGCGGAGCGGGGTGGGCGGTGGGCCGACCTGGGGGCCGGCGAGGGCGCCTTCACGCTAGCACTGGCGGAGCTGGTCGGCCCCGGAGCTCACATCACCGCTGTCGACAAGGACGCGCGGGCCGTGCACGGCCTCGGCGACGAGGTGAAGAGGAGACGCCTGGAAGTCGGAGTCGACGTCAAGGTGGCCGACTTCACGTGGCCGCTCGAGCTGAGCGACCTCGACGGCGTCGTGATGGCGAACTCGTTGCATTTCCTGCGCGACAAGCAGCCTGTGCTGACCGCCGTCCTGGCCATGCTGCGCCCGGGTGGGCGGCTCATCGTGGTCGAGTACGGGTCTGACCAGGGCAACCCCTGGGTGCCGCACCCGTTCTCATATCCGAGGTGGGCAGAGATGGCGGCATGGGCGGGGTTCGTGAGGACACGCCTCCTTCACACCATCCCAAGCCACCACCTGGGCAGCCTGTACTCGGCCGTTTCCCTGGTTCCCTCTCCCTTGGGGGGAGAGGATTAGGGAGGGGGTTCGGTTCGCGGGGTCAGAAGACCTGCGACTGCGACTTTGCCTCCGGCGACTGCTCGCGACGTCCGTGGCGCCGCCGCCACGGCCGGCCGATCATCACTCGCTCACCGCCCGACCGTCCACCACCGCCGCCACCCGGGTTGAAGCGCTTGGTGACGCCGCCGAGCTTGGAGCCCCACGTCACGTACTTGTGGAAGCGCTCCTCGGCCTCACGAGCGATGCCGATTCGCTCGCCGCGGGTCTCCTCTCGGAAGCGGGCGATGCGGCCGGCCGCCGCGCCCTCCTTCTCCTCGGGAGTCGAGCCGACCTTCAGCTCGGGCAAAGTGCCGAGCACGACGATCTGGTCGTCCTCGATCGTCACATCCACTCCCGTGAACCAGCCGTCCGGGAGCCTTCCGGCAAACCAACCTTTGACCGTGTCGAACTCTTTTTGATCCATGCATTACATAGTTACACTGCAATAAACCAGATGTCAAGCCGGTTTACGTAAGCTCCGAACAAACATGGGCATGACGCCGCCCGGCGGACACGGGCCAGTGATCTGGTGGGGAGGGTTCGGCAGAAGCCGCCGAAAGCCTGAGGGCGGCCCGGCCAACAGCGGCCTGACAGGCGATCCCTCCCTCGAGCCGCCTCAGCTTCCTGAGGGCCCCAAGGACCTGCGCGGGCGCTGGAACAGCCTGAAGCAGTCGGTAACCGGGACCACCGCCGCCCTGCCGCAGGTGCTGCGGCTCGTCTGGGAGGCCAGCCACCGGGTCACCATCGGCCTCTTCGTCACGACCGCCATCGCGGGCATCATCCCCACGCTCTCGGTGGGCATCACCGTGATGCTGACCAACGCCGTCGTGGCGGGCATCAAGATCGACGGATTCCACCTGGCCGACCGGGTCGTTTTAAACCAGCTCGGCTTCCACTGGCTGCCAGCACTGGCCCTGTCGGCGACGGGCATGATCGTGTTCCTGGCGGTGATGCAGCTGGTGCTCTTCGCCGTCAGTGCGCTGCTCAACACGACCCGCAACATCACGCAGCAGCTGCTGCAGAACTCGGTTTCGATGCGGATCCAGCTGATGGTGATGGAGAAGGCCGCGTCGCTGGACCTGCAGTTCTACGAGGACCCGGCGTCGTACGACCTGCTGCGCCGCGCGCAGAACGACTCGGTCACCCGGCCGGTGCTGATGATCGCCACGGCATTCGGTCTCCTGCAGACGATGCTGACCCTGGTGACGATGCTCGCCCTGCTCCTCGGCGTGAGCTGGATCCTGGCGCTCGTCGTGATCATCTCGCCGATCCCGGCATTCATCGCCGACACTCGGTACGGGTGGCGTGGCTACAACATCGCGCGCTGGGGCTCGCGCCTGATGCGGCGCATGAATTACATGGTCACGCTCGTCACGACCGACTCGTACGCCAAGGAGGTCAAGCTCTTCGGCCTGGGCGGCTACTTTGTCGAGCGTTACCGCCTCATCGCCAAAGCCTTTTATGACAGCCAGCGCTCGCAGCTGGTGCGCCGGTACATGACTGGATTCGCGCTGGGCAACCTCAGCACTCTGGTCACCTCGATCACCTATCTGTATATCGCGCTGCAGGCGATCGCCGGAAGGCTGTCCCTGGGCGCCTTGACCGGCTACACGCAGGCCGCGGTATCGGTGCAGAACTCGATCCAGAGCATTCTCGGCGGTTTCTCGGGCATGTACGAGCACAACCTGTACCTCAACAACCTCGTCGAGCTGATGGCCGTGCAACCGTCAATGCCCGTGTCCGAAAAGCCGGTCGCCGTGCCCCAGCCTGTGCGCGGGGAGATCACATTCGACCATGTGACCTTCGCCTACCCGGGCGCCACGCAGACGGCCCTCACCGACCTCAGCTTCACTGTGACGGCGGGCGAGACCCTGGCGGTGGTGGGCCGCAACGGAGCTGGAAAGACGACCCTTTTCAAGCTCATCTGCCGGCTCTACGACCCCTCCGAAGGGCGCATCCTGGTCGACGGCATTGATATCCGCGAGTTCAAACCGGATGAGCTGCGCAAGCAGATCGGCGCAATGTTCCAGGACTACGTGGACTACCAGGCGACCGCGGCCGAGAACATCGGACTGGGCAACGTGCCCGAGCTCACCGACCGCGACGCGGTGGTCAGCGCGAGCAAGCAGGCGGGCTCGGACGAGCTCATAACGAACCTGCCCGACGGCTACGACACAGCGCTCGGCAAGTGGTTCGACGCCGGAGTCAACCTGTCCGGCGGCGAGTGGCAGAAGGTCGCGCTCGCTCGCGCGTTCATGCGCGAGGAGGCGAGGATCCTGCTCCTCGACGAGCCGACCTCGGCCCTCGACGCGCAGGCCGAGTACGACCTGTTCGAGCGCCTCCACTCGCTGACCCGAGGCCGGACGGCGGTCTACATCTCGCACCGGTTCTCGACCGTGCGCCGCGCGGACCGGATCGTGTTCCTGGAGCACGGCCGGCTGGTCGAGGAGGGCACACACGAGGAGTTGATGGCGCTGAACGGGCGCTACGCCAGGCTGTTCAGGATGCAGGCGTCGGCTTACACGGGTGAAGGCGTGGAGATTCTTCCCGATGGCGAGGACGACGCGGCAGGCGTGACGGCCGGTCGAGGTCGAGCTGGAGAGTTGAGCCCGGGCGCTAAGCCCGCAGACCGTTAGGGGTCATCTGAAGGACGCGCACGGCGCGGCCGCGCATACGATCACAACGCCAGCAGAAAACCACGGCGTCGATTCCTCCCGGCAGAATCCCCTTCAGCAGTACCTCGCGCTCTTTTTGGTGGAAAAACCAGCAGATGAAGAAGTGCATTGAGCCTGCAGAAGGTATCACGGGGGTGCCGACAATTCACGGCAATTGCAGTTAAGACTTTGTCAGATGCCTGAATACGCGGCGAAGCCAGGGGATGGGCTGCTCAACCCTCGGCCCCCTCACTGAGCTTCGCCGCCATGATGAAATCGTTGTCGGTCAGGCCGCCGGCGGCGTGGGTCCAGAGCCGGACCTCGAGGGCGCCGTACCTGAGACAAAGGTCCGGATGGTGGCCCTCTGCCTCGGCCACGGCGGCGAACTGGTTGACCAGGTCGACGCCGGGCGAGAATCCCTTGAACTTGAACTCGCGCGTCAGCTCCAGGTGACCGCCCGAATCCTCGACCTGCCAGCCCGGGATCTCCTCGAGCAGGCCGGCCGCATCGTCCTGGGAAAGCGATGGAGTGCCTGGTTTGCACATGACGCAGTGGCGCTCAGCCAGGGGAGTGGCCATCTCATCGACGATCGTACGGCGCTGGGTAGAATGAGTGCTCCCGCGGGCGGCTAGCTCAGTGGGAGAGCGCTCGCCTCACACGCGAGAGGTCATTGGTTCAAACCCAATGCCGCCCACCATCGCTCGTGGCCCCGTCGTCTAGTGGACTAGGACGCAGCCCTCTCAAGGCTGAGATCGCGGGTTCGAATCCCGCCGGGGCTACCAATGTCGCATGGCGCCCAAGCCGTCATCTGATGCGCCATCTGGTGGCATCACGCATCATGAGGACGACGATCGACCTGGATCCCACTGTGCTGCGCGACCTGAAACGGCGGAGTCGTAGCACGGGCAAGAGCATGGGTCAGCTGGCCTCTGAACTATTGGCGCGCTCTCTCGACGACCTGAGCGACGGAGCCATGAATGTAGACCGCGTGGCGTGGGTAGCCAAGGATCTGGGCCGTTCTCGTCTACGCCAGCAACCGGGCTGAGCCCGTCCACCCCCGAGCTCTCCAACTCGTGCAGGAGCTCGCCAAGGGCCCCGACCTCCTTTACGTGTTCTGGTCGGTTGTTCTCGGATACCTCCGCATCGTCACTCATGCGGCGATCTTGCCGAGGCCGCTGAGCCCTGCCGAGGCCGCCCGCAATGCCGACACAGCGCTGCGCCGGTCGCATGTCCGCTCACCTGGCGAAGAGGGGGGTTCTGGGATCTGTTTCTCAAGACGGGCGGCGCACAGGCGCCTGGGGACGACGTCCCGGACACGCACGTTGTCACCTTGATGCGGCAACACGGCGTTCGACGGATCTACTCGCGCGACCGAGGCTTTCGGCGGTTCTCCGGCATCGAGGTCGTCGACCCCTTCGCCGCGCCACCACCGAAGCGTTCATCCCGATCCGGCAGGACTTGATCGAGTTCATCCAGCCGGTTCACATCGTGGTGTGCTCCCCAGGCCAATTGACCAACGCGTGGCGCGGGCAAGCAGCCAGATGTCGCTTCGAATCCCGTCGGGAGGGCTATTTCTACACCACAGTCACTCAGTGTAGTAGAATGACGCGGTGAGCCACGCCTCCGAAGACGAGCTGACCGTAATGGATGCAGCCGCCCTTGTAAAACGATCGCCGGAGACGGTGCGTCGCTGGGTTTGGTCCGGGCGACTCAAGGCGAGAAAGAGCGGCAAGCGCCTGATGGTGCTGCGAAGCGACCTGGAGGTGGTGGCCGGGCCGACCGGTGCGACCAGTCTTTCGCGGCGCGAGTGGGCGAAGCTGGCAGAGAAGGCGCTTCGAAGTGAAACCGGTCCATATCGATCCGCTGCTGATCTCGTGATCGAGGATCGCCGCCGTCGCGCCGAGGAGGTGGCTGGCCATCGCGGTGGTTGATGCGAGCGTGGTGATCGACTGGATTGCACCCGGCGCCGATCCCGCCTCGCCATCGATGCGAACCCTCTGGCGCTTGAGCGGAGGAGCGGCCCCGGTACTGGCACCGGAGCTCTTGCTGATCGAATGCGCCAACGTCCTGGCTGCCGGTGTCCGCCGGGGTCGATGGTCCGGGCGGAGTGCGGACTCGGCTTACCGAAGGCTCAAGAGTTTGCCCGTCCGAGTCATCAACGACGGGCGCCATCTCGACCGAGCCTGGGAGCTATCTCGCCGCTATGACAACCATCCCGTCTACGACATGCTCTACGCAGCAACCGCAGAGGCGGCCGGGACCACGCTGATCACTGCCGACGAAACGTTGCTGCAGCGCCTCGGGCCTTTGGGCTGGGTTCACCCGCCCGGAGCCTGACGCGGCGGGCGGAGCGTCGTAAGCGACCGCCCCGAAGCAGGCCAGATCGATCAGGAATCGAGAAGCGAGGGTCGCCGAGCCGCCCGTAGCATGACCGCAATGGAGCAACGATGAGCGCGGCCCTCGTGCACGCTACTTCGCGGGCGCTGCACGTCGCCGACGGCCACGATCTGATCCGCGTGCACGGCGCGCGCGAGAACAACCTCAAGAACGTCAGCATCGAAATCCCAAAGCGCCGGCTGACGGTGTTCACGGGAGTCTCCGGC
>JBOHUP010000161.1:0-8058 GCA_050734615.1 Candidatus Dormibacteraceae bacterium
GGCCAGGACCAACGAGTAAGCCGCGGTCCCGGCCGCTGCGGCGACGGCCGCCCGCACCACCGTCGGCCGGTCGAGGTTGCGCTTCCAGAATCCGGTGAGGTAGGCCACCGCCAGCAAGCCCAGCGCATGCGGTCCGATCGGGCCGGCGCCGGTCAGGTCGAGGAGCACGCCACCGAAACACGCCCATGCCATGCCGGCGCGCACACCGTGCGTCCACGTGAGCGCGACGACGGCCAGCAGGACCAGGTTGGGAAACGCGCCGACGATCTCGAGCCTGGGCGCCCACACGACCTGCACCAACGCCGCGCCCAGCATCGCGGCGGCTCCGATGGCTTGCCTCACGATGGGATGAAGTCGGTGATCACGAGCACCAGGCTGATGCTCGACGGGACGTTGACCCATGCCAGCATGGCGTCGTCGAAAGTCGACGAATCGTGGTGCGCGACGCTGGCGATCTCGCCCACGACCAGGCCCCGCGGGTACCCTCCGCCGACCCCGCTGGTCAATGCCCACTCACCGTTCGAGGCCACCAGGCCGAGGTTGTGATCGATCCGCAGCTGAAGCGCCGCCGGACCTCCAAAGACGGTGCCCTGCAGGTTCGATTTGGCCAGGAACACGTTGACCCGGCTCTGCGGATCGGCAAGCGTCTGCACGATGGCCGCGTGCGGTCCCGCCTCGCTGACGCGGCCGAGCAAGCCCGCGCCGGTGGTGACGACCATGCCGGCCTGGACGCCGTCCGCAGTCCCACGATCGATCTCCAGCGTACGGCTGAAGCCGTCCGGCCCCAGACCCACGACCTGGGCCGCGACCAGGCGATGACCGAACGACCGCTCGAACTCGAGTGCCTGCCGGAGGGTGGCGTTCTCTGCGCCGGCCGCGTTGAGCTCGACGAGCTGGCGGCGCAGCGCCTGGTCGTCGGCGCGCAAGTGCTCGTTCTCCGCGCGCAGGCTGGAAATGTCGCCAAGGACCGACGTGGCGCGGTCGACCTCCGCAGACGCCGCGGTCAGGCCCGATTCGAGCGGGGCCAGCGCGCTCTTGGCGGCGCCCCGCACACCGGCCGCCCATGACTGCTGACTGACCATGGCGAGGAGCAGCATCGCCGCGCACAACGACAGGAACAGCCCGGTCGATCGGGACTGGGCTCTGCCGTACATCGCTGGACTAGTAGCGGAGGGCTCTGACGCGGCGCGTCCGCAGCAGGACCCGGTTCAGCGTGTCGATCTCTTCGAGCACGATGCCCGTGCCCCGGACGACGCAGGTGAGCGGGTCATCGGCGATACGCACGGGCATCAACGTCTCATGGGCGAACAGGCGGTCGAGCCCGGCTAGCAAAGCGCCCCCGCCGCAAACGACCATGCCGCGCTCCATGATGTCGTCGACGAGCTCGGCGGGAGTCGCGTCGAGCGTCGATTTGACCGCGCGCACGATGTCGACGAGCACGCCCGACAGAGCCTCGCGGACATGCGCGGTGGTCATCTCGACGGTCTTTGGCAGCCCCGTCACGAGGTCACGGCCCCGCACGAGGAAGGACCGCTCCTCGGCCATCGGGAACGCGGACCCCATCGCGATCTTGATGTCCTCCGCGGTGCGCTCTCCGATGAGCAGTCCCATCGTCCGCCGCACGTACTGCACGATCGCGTCGTCCATCTCATCGCCGCCGACGCGAGCGGACGTCGCGGCGACCACGCCGCCAAGCGAGATGACCGCCACCTCCGTGGTGCCGCCTCCGATGTCGACGATCATCGAGCCACCTGGCGCCTGGATCGGAAGACCGGCGCCGATCGCAGCCGCCATCGGCTCTTCGACCAGGTGTGCCTCGCGTGCGCCGGCCATCGAGGCCGCATCGGTCACGGCGCGCTTTTCGAGCTCGGTCACGCCGGACGGGATGCCAATCACCATGCGCGGATGGCTGACATGCCAAGCGCGGTTGTGGGCGCGTGCGATGAAGTGCCGGATCATCTGCTCGGTCCGCTCGAAGTCGGCGATGACGCCATTGCGCAGTGGGCGTGTGGCAACGATGTCCGCGGGAGTTCGACCGAGCATGCGCCTGGCGTCGGTGCCAACGGCGAGCACCTGGCCGGTGCGTTTGCTCACGGCGACCACTGACGGCTCGTTCAAGACGATTCCGCGCCCGCGCACGTGGACCAACGTGTTGGCGGTGCCGAGGTCGATTCCGACATCGGCCGACCAGATTCCCAACACGGATGTGAACAGGTTCAAGGCGCGTGGAAGTCGTGGGTCAAAATGTGGTGGGTCGCGCCGGATCATACACCCGGTAGCGGTCTTTTCCACAGGATGACCCCATATGTGGACGTCGTGGCTCCATGACGCGGCTGGGAACAGTTGGCATCGCGCTCATCCCACCCCATCGATGGGGTGGGCAGCTCCCTAACGAAGGATCAGCGAAGTCGCGATGACCAGCAACAGGACGAGGAGAGCGAACGGTGGCACCGCCCGCATGTAGAGACCGCGGGCGATCGCGGGCCCACGCCGCTCCATCGCAAGTCCCGCGACCACCATCAGCGCCGCCACGCCCAGGGTGATGGCGAGGAACCGCAGCCAGCCCGCCACATCCTCGACCGACGGCGGAAAGAACAGCGTCGTGAACAGGCCGCAATACGCGAACCACGACATGGCCCGCGTCATGTCGAAACGATGCTTGCTTCGCCGGTCCGCGGGCGGCGCCAGCGGCCAGACGCGAAGGAGCGCGGGGAGGCACAAGAGGTAGAGAAGGCCGCTCGAGACCTTGACCGGAAGCAGCCCTGGGACCAGGACGTTTCCGAGGACCTGCGGCCGCAGGCTCTCGGGCTGCACGGCTGGTCCAAGCACGGCAAGCAGCCAGCAAAACTGGACGATGAGCATCAGTCCCGGCTCAGGGACATGCTCGACAGTCAGGGCAAGCTCGGCCCAGACCGTAAAAGCGAGCGCCATCGCCGCGATCACCACGCTTCGCTCTTCGGTGGGAACGGGATTGAACGGAGCGGCCAGCTGGACCGCCGCGAGGATCGAGCAAAGAGCCACGGTCGCGACGACCGGGGTCGGCCTGCGGCGCGGCAGTTGGTCGAGGCTCCACTGTCCGCTCGCCAGCCTGCCCCACAAGATCTCGACCAGCGCGCCGAACACCATGAGCGTGAGCAGACCCGGATAGAAAATAAGCGCCAGCGTGTGCGTGCCCAGCGACGAAAGGAACTGGATCACCGGCCGGCCAGGGAAAGCAGGGGGAGCGGATAAAGGCCCACGAAGGCATTGACCGCGATCACGATGCCGACGCCCAGCGCCTGCCGGCCGCTCGGTTGTCCGAGCGTGCGGCCGAGCCGAAGCGATGCGGGCAGCCACATCAACATGCCTGCCGCGAGCACGAGCGCGAGGGGCCAGTACATGTGGGTGGCTCCTCGCAGCAGCAGCACCCTGGCCGCGAATCCCGCAAACGGCGCCGACCCGGCGAGCACGGCGGCCACCATCAGGTTGATCGGTCGGTCCGCTGTTGCGTTCGCGCGCAACGCCTGCCTCGACGCTAGATAAAGAGGAAGACGTCCCAGCACGATGCTGAAGAGGACCAGCAGGGCGGCGGCCTGGCCGTCTGGGATGATCAGACCGAAGCCGCACAGGGCAAGGCCCCAATCCGCCATGAACGAGTAATGCCACGCGCCGATCGCGCTCTCGGTCCTCCACGCGGCCACGGTGCCCCACAACATGTTGATCAAGCCGAGGCCGATGAGCATGGCGCCGAGCTCTCCGCCCGCATCAACCGGCAGCAGATTTCGGGTCCTGAGGATCACCGACGTCGCCACCACCGGACCGACAAAACCAATCCAGACGATGGGCGAGACGACAGCAGCGTCCTCAGGATCCAGCACATGGATGTAGGGCAGCAGGCCGACGGCCGCCGCCAGTCCCGCGATCAGGCCGACTGCAGCGAACCGCTGCAGCACCTCGGGACCCTGTACGCGGGCGAAAACCAGCGCAAGGCTGAGCAGGACCACTGCCACGACCGGCACCTGGAGTCGCAACGCGAAATCGCGCTTTCCTCCCATGCCGGCATGCAAGACGGCCAGCACCAGCAGGACGAGCACGACCATGTCCAGGCTGGGGACGGCGGCGATGGCGGCCATGCCGGCCAGTCCGATAGCTCCGACGACGAGCAATGCCGCCCTCGATACGCGAGGCGGTGAGAGGGCCACGGTGAGACCGAGGGTCGCCGCCGCCGCGAGGAGCAGCGGCAGGTCCGCCGTCAGCTCAGGAGGCACTGGCGGCCGGCATCGGCATGAACATCACGCCCGCCGCGATCAAGGCGGCCACCACGTACGGCGCGACGCCTTGCGCGCCGCCGTGGAGCTGCGTCGCGACAGCGATCGCCAGGGCCACCGTCGCCAGGGCGCTGACCATGGTCGATGGGGCCCGGCTCGAGATGACCCGAGCACCGCACAGGCCCAGCACGCCAAGTACCGCGAATCGGGAAGGGCCATCCGGGCCGGTGGTCACCGAGGCTGCGAACCATAGCGCCACGAGCCCCCCGGCCACGCACAGGATCAAGCGTGGCGTCGATCCTGGCGGCATGATGAGCCATCCCTCGGGTCCGGCTCGACTCCGCTGGAGTGCCGCGATCACTCCACTCGCGAGCACCAGCTCCGCAGCGACGACGCCGCCCTCCTGCCATGTGACACCTGCCAGGCCCGCGGCCGCGACGGCGACCCCGACCGCGAGCGCCCGCCGTCCGTCGCCCAAGACGATGACGGCCGCACCCAGCCACGCCGCAAAGCCCGCGATCGCCGCAATCACAGTCAACGGGTGACCGCGAAAACCAGCGCGACCAGGGCCGCCAGCCACAGCACCGGCCGGCCGCCGGCCGCCACCTTCTCGACCCCACGCAGGTCGAGCAGCGAGCGGTACTGCTCTGGCACTCTGGCTGTGCGGATCTCACTCCACGCCCGCGCCGCGACGCCGACCCAGGGCACTGCAAAGAGGGCGGGCCGCGCCTGGCCGCGGACGAGCGACGTGCCGGCCAGGGCGTAGACCAGGATCCCGATCGCCAGCAGCGGGACGAACAGGTTCCCCGCGGCCAGGACTGTGGACACAGTTTCCACGGAGCCCAGGCCGCCCGCGATCGAACCCGCGTTGGGACCGGTCATCACCTCGGCCTGGGCGGGATTGGCGAAGGCGCCTTGGAACGCGGCCAGGGCGGGACCGGCAACCAGCGTCACCGCGGCGATCGCCAGCGCGACGCGTGGAAAGGTCTCGGCGACGGCATGGCCGCGGCCGGCCGGAAGGCCGATGGCGCGCGCCGACGCGACGATCCAGACCACCCATGTCGCCGCCCCGGCCAGCCCGATCAAGCCCATTGGGTCACCGGCTTCGAACGTCGACTCCAAACCGAGCAGGCGCCCGCCGAAAGCCAGGCCGGGAGGCAGCCCCGCCGCGGCGGCGATGGCGACCAGAGAGGCCAATCCGGCGCGGTCAGGAAGAATGGCCAGGCACGCGCTCAGCGCCCCGGCAACGGCCAGGGTGACCAGGCCCGCGACAAACCCGAGTGGCGTGCCTAGCGCGATCGTCATCAGTGCGAAACCGCCGAAGCCGGGCACGACCTCGCCCAGAAACTGGCGCCGCGTCGCGGCACTCTGGGCGCGGATGGCCGCGCCGAGCGCCACCGCGACGCCGAGCAATGCCAGCACGACATTGAAGGCCTGCTGCGGGTACCGGCCGTTCCCCATCTCGTACGCGCGCACCAGGAGGTAGAAGCCCAACGGATAAACGGTCGCGATCGAGATCCCGGCCGCCCGCAGCGAAGGGCGCGACCACAGCTGCGCCGGCCACGACCGCCACGGGAAGAGCCCGGATGCGCCGAGCGCCGCGGCGGCCAGAAGGGCGAAAACTGGAACTGTCAGGTTGGCGACCGGCACGGCCGCATACACGGCGGTTCCGGCCCGGTCCTGGAGAATCGCCCCTGCCCAGCTGAGCGCCAGCCAGGCGGCAAGAAGGACACTCCACCGCGGGCGTGGCGCCGTGACGTCCTCCGTGTCCAGCTGGACCACGGCCAGGGAGGCCGCCGTGCCGCCGGCGAGCGCCGTGAGAACCACACCACCCGATTCGATCGCGGCGACCGACGCCGCCATCCCGACGATCGCCAGCGTCGACTCCTGCCACGTTCTCGGCTGCAGCGTGAGCAGGATGGCCGAGGGCACGGCGACGATAAGCTCGAAAGCGAAGGCAACGGCGTCGATGCGGAGGTCGAGCGACGAGCCGAAACCCAATGGCCCGAGGTTCAGCTCCTGGGTCGAGCGCACGGCGAGCCACAGCGCCAGCAGGACGAGCACGGAGCCCCACGCCCCCACGGCGCAGGCGAGACGTCCGAGGTTGATCCCGGCAAGGCCGAAACCGGTGATCACGGCGGCCGCCACCAGCGGTATCGCAATCGGGCCGAGCACTGCGAGTGACGGCATCAGCCGCTCTACGTTAGCTGCCGGTTCGCTCAGGCCGTCGGTTCGGTCAGCCGGGCGATCGCCGCGCGCAGCTCTGCCGCGCGCTCCTCCAGGTTGCGGACGATTTCAGGCGGTGCCTTGCCCGTGAACTCGGGGTTCGCCAGCTTCGCCTCCGCCTTGGCCAGGTCATCCTTGAGTCGCTTGAGCTCCGACTGGCGCCGTGCGTCGCCGGCGCCGGCCGGAAACCTGACGCGGCCCGAGACCGCGGCCAGCGGCGTGCCCCCTTCAAGCTCGCCGTCGAGCTCCACCCACGCCAGCCTTGCGGCAAGGGACGCGACCGCCCGGCCGGCACCGTGGTCGAGGCGAATCTTGCCTCCTCGCGATGGCGCGCCCGCCGCCTGGCGGTGGCCGCGCACCTCTTCCACCATTCTCATCACGAGGGTGAAGCTCTCCTCCGCGTCAGGGGCGATGAAGCGATCTAGGTCGTCAGGCCATGCCGCGCGCATCACGAAGTCGCGCGTCCCCGGCATGCGGGACCACAGCTCTTCGGTCACAAACGGCATGAACGGATGCAGGAGCCGGAAGATGTTGTCGAGGCAGAAGTACGCAACGTCCTGGGCGGCGGCATCGCCTTCTCGCAGGCGCTCTTTGGCGGCCTCGAGATACCAGTCGCAAAACTCATTCCAGGCGAACCCGTACGCGGCCCCAATCGAATCCTGGAACGTGAAGCTCTCGATCCCCGCGGAGACCGCTGACGCCGCATAAGCGAGCCGTGAGAGGACCCAGCGATCCTCGAGGTGCTCGCCGGCCTCGAGGATTCCCGGCGCAGCCGCCGGCGGGGTGCCCGGCGAGCTCAAGACCAGCCGCGTGGCGTTCCAGAGCTTGTTGCTGAAGCGTCTGTAGCCTTCGACACGGCTTTCGTCGAAGCGCACGTCCTGGCTCGACATCGCGACCGAGGCGGCCCAGGCTCGCAGCGCATCGGTCCCGTATTTGTCGATGAGGGCGCGTGGATCAACGCCGGTGCCCAGCGATTTCGACATGCGGCGACCGTCCGCCGCCTGGACCTGACAGTGAATCGCCACGTCGGCAAACGGGGCTTCGTTCATGAACTCGAGCCCGGTCATGATCATCCGGCTCACCCACAGGTTGATGATCTCCCGCGCGGTCGCGTTCAAGTCGGTCGGATAGAAAGCCTTCAGATCGTCGGTCTCATCGGGCCAGCCCAGGGTCGCGAACGGCCACAGGGCGGACGAGAACCACGTGTCGAGAACGTCGGGATCCTGCGTCAGGGTAGTGCTCCCACATTCTGTGCATTCGCGCGGCGGCTCGACCGAGACCAGCTGATGCCCGTTGTCGCAGTAGTAGATGGGCACGCGGTGACCGAGCCACAGCTGCCGGCCGATGTTCCAGTCGCGCAACCCGCGCAGCCAGTCGAGGTAGGTGCGCTCGTATCGCTCGGGATGCCAGCGGACCTTGCCCGCGGCAGAGGCGGCGAGGGCCTTGTCCCGCATGCTCTCCATGCGCATCCACCATTGCTCGCTGATCAGTGGCTCGATCACCGTGTGGCACCGGTCGCAGTGGCCCACGTCGTGCGTGTAAGGCTCCTCTTTGACCAGAAAGCCTTGCCCCTTGAGGTCATCGA
>JBOHUP010000162.1:0-4031 GCA_050734615.1 Candidatus Dormibacteraceae bacterium
GAGCATGGCGATGCGGTCTCGAAGCGTCTCCTCGAACCCGCCGGGGAGCTCCAGTGCGGGCGGTCTGACCTCGAACAGCATCCGGCGCAGCGCAGACTCTGTCTGCGCCAGAAGGCTCTGAGTCTCACCGATCATTGCGTCATTCTGACCGTTTGCATTCTGCAGTCTCTGCAGCGTCAGCTCGGCCGCGGTGAGCTTCTGAAGGGCATCGTCATGGAGCTCGCTGGCGAATCGTCGCCGGGTCCCGTCGACGGCCGTCGAGACGTTCTTCAGCAGCAGCTGGCGCGCGCTGTCGACCTTCTGCAGGCGCTCGACCGTCTTCTTGAGGTCGGCCTCGGCATACTTCAGCTGCCACACCAGCCCGGCGGCGAGCCCGACCTTCTGCAAAACCCACGAGTCCTCTCCCGAGAAGCCCTCGGGCCGGCGCGAGTCGTAGGCGGCGACCAGTCCTAGCCGCTGATCTCCCGCGCGCCACGCCACCGCTATCGCGTCGTCGACGTTCAACGCGTCGAGCACGTAACCGAACTCGGCGGACTCCTCCTTGCGTGAGGCGCCGAAGACCTGGTCGCGGTATACGACCCGGCTCGTCAGGTCGTTGCCCTCGGGGGTGCACGGGGAGGGGTAAAGTCGCGCCACAAAAGCGTCGTCGACTCCATGCGCGCCGGGAATCGCCGTCAGGGTGCCGTTCTCGTTGAGCTGCCAGAACAGGATCTTGCCCGCGCCGACCAGCTCAGCGATGCTGGCCGTCAGCCGCAGGTAAAAGTCTTCGATGCTGTCCCCGCCGCGCGTGTGAACCGACACCGCGAGCAGAGCCGCGACCGCCGTCTCGTGAGCCTTCTCGACGCGCTCCACGCTCTGTGCCCTCTCCTCGGTGATCAGCCGCTGCCGCTCACTGCGGTCCACCTCAGCGCGCAGGTTGATCAAGGCGTCCACCATGTCCTGGCGGCGTTCTTCGAGCTGGGCAATCTCGAGCGCGGCGGCAACCTGATTCGCGAACACCGCGAATGCGCGCCGCTGAGCCGCGGTGTAGCCGTTCGGGCTCGAGACGCCGATCGTGCCGAGCACTTTGCCACCGACCTGCAGCGGCTGGCCGCAGTAGGAGCGGAAAACTCGCTCGCCCGGCTTCGTGTACTGGTCCCACATCGGGTCTGTGGAGCTCGCGTCCGGTGTTGATGGCAGCGCCGCGGCCGCGACGATCCGTTCAATTTCGTCTTTGGGCAGCGAGTCGGCAGCATCGGCCGCCCCCGAGAAGACCCTTGTGCGCTGCCCCGATTCGTCGACCAGGCCGATGAAGCCCAGTGAGGATTTGGTGAGCTTCAAGGCAAGCCCGACGGCGCCCTCGGCCACATCTTCGACGTTCTTGAACCGCGAGAGCTCGGCGGAAACCGACTGGAACGCCTCCAGGAGGTCCCAGAACCCTGCCTCCAGCTCGCCCACCGCTTCCACGGGTGCCGTCTCCACCCAAACGAATTCTACAGCCCTGGCATCGTTTTCCCGGAAGGGCAATGCCACCTCAACGGTACGCCTCGGTATCGGCGGCGAGCTCGGCGTTGTCTAGACGACGGGGTACGCACTGGCTGCTTCAGTGCGGCCCTCATTCACAGTTTCGAAGCGGTTTTTGCCGGCTCTGGGTTGAATACTGGGGAGTGATGTCTTTGATTCGGCTGCGGTACCAATACTCAAGCACTCGCCGGCGTTCTCTAATCGCGATGCAAGCCCGACGAACCCTCTACCGGACCAATGGCTCAGTCATCGTCAAGCCGTTGGTCGTCCTGGTCGCGAGGGTTCTGGGCCCAGGCCCGCTGCGCTTGAAGATGGTCAAGCTGGCCCACGACCTCAGCGATGGGGGTCGGGGGATCGAGGACAGGCGTTGGACAGATGAGGCACAGCTTCCGCTCGAGCGGCCGGCTTCTCAGCCCAGCCAGCGCGCGGCGTAGGCTCCTTTCGGTGGCCTTGCGGCGGTCTGCCGGCCCGTTCCAGTCCTTTTTGAGCATCCCGGGTAGTCCGCTTGTGGGAGGCGTTTCTACTACTGATGAACGATTTCGACCGGCTCCTGCAGACCGAGTTGCGACGTATGCTCGACCCAGTGGTGGCCACGCCGGCTCCCGCCCGCAAGTCCAAGAAGAAAGGGATCGCCTTCCCGGCGATCACTTTGCAGCTTGAGCTCGTGGCGGGGGGGATCCCTGCGATCGAACCGGCCGTGGTGACAGTCCCGATCGTCCCGGCCCGCTTGCTCTCCTAAGCAACCCCTTCCTTCCTCTCGTGAGGCCGGGTCGCAAGGCCCGGCCTCCTTCGCGAGAGCACCTTGCGGACTTCTCTGGCGCGTACGCTTGGCGCAAGTGAGCACGCGGACTTCCGAGGTCAGCTTCGAGGTCAAGGTGGCGGACCGACGCATGGGGGCGCCGGCCCGCGACCGGATGCTGGCGGACCCCGGTTTCGGCCGCATCTTCAGCGAGCACATGGTCCAGGCCAGATGGACGGCGGCCGCTGGCTGGCACGATGGGAAGCTCGGGCCGTACTCGCCGCTGACGCTTGATCCCGGGACCGCGGTGCTCCACTATGCGCAGGGTGTTTTCGAAGGCCTCAAGGCCTTCCGACAGGCTGATGGCGGGATCGCGGTTTTCCGGCCCGACGCCAATGCGATCAGGTTCCGGCGCTCGGCGGAACGGATGGCCTTGCCGCCGCTTCCGGAGACCGCCTTCATCGAGGCGATCGAGCTGCTGCTCGAGGTGGATGGCGACTGGGTTCCCACGAAGCCGGAGCACAGCTTCTACCTGCGTCCTTTCATGTACGCGAGCGAAGTCAGTCTTTCCGTTCACCCGTCGACCGAAGTGACGTTCCTGCTGATCGGATCCCCGTCCGGCTCTTATTTCGCGACCGGTGTGAAGCCCGTGACCGTATGGCTGTCGGAGGACTTCAGCCGCGCCGGGCCCGGCGGTACAGGCGCCGCCAAGACCGGCGGCAACTATGCCGGCAGCCTTTTGGCCCAGGCCCAGGCCGCCGAGCAAGGATGTGACCAGGTCGTCTGGCTAGACTCGCACGAGCATCGGTGGGTGGAGGAGATGGGCGGCATGAACCTGTGCTTTGTCTTCGGCCAGGGTCGCCATGCAAGGTTGATGACGCCGGCCTTGACCGGCACGCTTTTGCCCGGGATCACGCGCGACGCCTTGCTCACCCTTGGCCGCGACCTCGGGTACGAGACCGAAGAAGGTCGCATCAGCACCGACGAGTGGCGGTCGGCCTGCGCCGACGGCACGCTCACCGAAGTATTCGCGTGCGGGACCGCCGCGGTGATCACACCGGTCGGGGCGGTCAAATCGGCACGAGGGTCCTGGACTATCGGCAGCGGCGGACCGGGCGAGCTCACCATGCGCCTGCGCCAGGCCCTGGTCGACATCCAGCACGGGGTGGCGCCAGACCGGCACGGCTGGATGCATCATCCCGCCGCTCCAAAGGGGTAGTCGCATCGGCGGTCGGAGGTAGATGATGGCCCGATCCCGATTGGTCATCGTTGGTGGCGGCGGCACAGGTGATGCCGCCGCGATCGCGTTGCGCAAGCGCGGCTTCGACGGCGAGATCGTCATCATCAGCGCGGACCCCGATCGGCCCTACGACCGCCCTTACCTGTCCAAGGAATTCCTTCGCGGCGAGGTCGAGCTGCCGAAGGTGTTCCTTCACGACGAGGCTGACTACGCTGCGCAAAAGATCGATCTCCGCCTGGGGCAGCGTGTGACGGGCGGCTCGCTGGCCGAACGGAGGCTTCAGCTGTCAGAGGGCGCTGAGGTCCCTTTCGACGTGCTCGTGCTCGGCCTGGGTGGCACGCCGCGGCTCCTGCCCGACATTCCCAAGGCCGAGAACGTGTTCACTCTGCGTTCGCTCCGCGACAGTCAGGCGATCAGGCAGGCGCTGGCCTCGAGCAACCGCATGCTCGTGATCGGCGCCGGCTTCATCGGCGCCGAGGCTGCGGCCTCGGCCCGCCAGCTCGGCAAAGAGGTCCTGATGGTCGAGACTGCCCCGGTGCCGCTAGCCCG
>JBOHUP010000163.1:0-6152 GCA_050734615.1 Candidatus Dormibacteraceae bacterium
TACCATCGGCATCTACCAGGCCGTCTCGCACAAGCTGGACGACATGCTCGTGCTCTCGGAAAGCGGGCGATCGGCCACGTACTACGCCGCATGGACCGTCGATGCCGACGCGCCCGACCGCTCGCTCGCGTCCTCGATGGCAAAGGCATATGTGTCGGACGCGTATCGAAAGGTCGCGGGCGACGGCATCCAGGTGCACGGCGGCATCGGCTTCACCTGGGAGCACGATATGCACCTGTACTTCAAGCGGGCCAAGGCATCCGAGGTAACCCTGGGCGACGCAACGTATCACCGGGAGCTGGTCGCCCAGGCGCTCGACCTTTAACGATGGCGCACGCGATCTCGTCGGCGGGGTCGTGCTGGTCAGCGTCTCACGGAGCGCCCCCCCACTAACCCGCGGCCAGCAGGCGGAACGCCACCAGGCCGAACAGCACGCTGCACGGAATGACGAGCCCGCGGAACATCGCCCAGTAGTTCGACCACGCGTCGCGCAGGCGGTCCAGGCGGCGGCCGGAGCCGAAGATCAGCGACCAGTAGATCGGCAGGGCTGCACCCGTGTTGAGCGCGAGTGCGAGCAGCGCAACTCCGCCGGCTCCCGCCAACCATCCCTCGAGCGGGGCAGCGCTGCCAAACCCGACCTGGGCGCCCCATAAAGCGCCGGCGGCCACGACGCCCAGCACGGCAGGGATGCCGAGGAGGAAGAACGCGACGAAGCTGACGACCACCAGGCCGAGCATCAGCGCAAGAACAGCGACGATCCCGGCCAGGCCGGCGGCGGCGACGGTGACCCCGCTTCCGGTCTTGGGCGCGCCCTGCACCGGCCCGTCGGCGATGTGCGCTGTCGAATCCGATTGAGTGAGGCCGGCCGAGCCGGTCACCTCCTGCCACGAATGGAGCCCGGCGCTCGAAGTCGCCAGCCCGGCGATTCCGGCCGGAGCCCCGGCCAGCAGGACGCCGGCCGCTATCGCGACCGCGTTGCGCCGCAGGATCGCCACCGGCAGCCAGCTGCGACGTTTCTTTCGACCGATGCCGGTCTCCATCAACCTCTCACGGTCGAAAGTGGCTCCGCACAGGATCGTCAGCGCCACGCACGCGGTAATCGGGATCAGTAACGATGCCAGCGCAAATGGCGAGCGGAAAACGAAAAGCGCCAGGGGCAGGTCCGCAACCGCCGCGGAAACTGGCGAAAGGAGGAACGACCATGCGCCGCCGGCGGCGCCCTCGCGCGGGAACAGCATGAAACCGAGCATCCGGCCCATCGCAGCCCAGTAGGCCGTCACCACGGCGACGAACGCGAAAACGGGCAGCAGGTCCCAGGGTGCCGGCTCGCCGAACAGGCTCAGGAGGCCCATCCCGGCCGCCATCCACAGCGTCACCCAAACCGTGCTCACCACTGCGCCGGGCAGCACCTCGAGCCAGATCAGCGATGGGTCGTCGACCGGCGTGTAGAGCAGGACCTCCAGAGAGCCCTGGGCTTTCTCCCACCAGATGCCGATGGAGCTCTTGATCGACTCGAGCAGCGCGAACGACATGAAAAAGAGTGGGAGCAGAAGCCCCGCCTGAAGCGCGGAGCCTCCCGCGAAGCGCTGGGCCACCTGGCCGGCCACGCCGGGCAGCTGGCCGAACAGCGACATCGCGGCCACGAGCAGCAGCACGAAGGCGTTGAGATAGAAGACCCAGCTCAGGTCTCCGCGGCGCCACCAGGAGCTGACATAGAACGGGAGCGAGCTGCGCAGCATGCGGCCCTGTTCGCGTAAAGAGCCGAACATCCGCGGCGCGCGTATCCCGGACACGACATGAGCCGGCGACGCCGGAGCCGGACCCTGCGAGGCGAGCGGCTCCGCCATCGCGTCGAGGTAAACGGATTCGAGTGAGGTTTCCTCCTCCTCCAGCTCGTGGAAAGCCGCCCCCTGCTCGGCCAGGCGGCTCTGCAGCTGGGCGGCGAAATCCGCCCGGTCGTGGACCGTCGCACCCCATGGGAGCGCGTACTTGAGGACGTCACCGCAGATATCGTGCGAGACGGCGTGTGTGGCCAACCACTGCACGATCGGATCCCTGTCCGCGGGCGGCCGCGCGAGGTGAGCGAGAAACTGGCGGCCCTCGGCGGCTTCCTGTCGCAGCTCGTCAAGAGTGCCGTGGGTCACGATGACGCCGCGCCTCATGATGGCGATGCGGTCGGCCATCAGCTCCGCCTCGCTCAACACGTGCGTCGTGACGATCAGCGCGGCCCCGCGGGCGCTCTGCTCGGCGAGGTAGCGGCGCATATCGGCTGCCGCAACCGGGTCGAGCCCGGCGGTCGGCTCGTCGCAGAAGATCCAGTCGGGGTCGTGTAGCGTGGCCCTGATCAGCGCCACCTTCTGCGCCATGCCACGGGAGTACGCGGCCAGGATGGTGTCGTCGCGATCGGCCAGCTCGAAACGCTCCAGGAGCGTGGCGATACGCTCGCGCCGGACCTGCTGCGGAACTCCATACAGGTAACCGAACCGCTCAAGGTATTCGGGCGCTGTGTTGCGGCCGTAGAGCCGGGCCTGGTCAGGCACCACGCCAAGGCGCCGTCGCATGGCATCAAGTCCTTCGGGCAAATGCAGCTCGTCGAGCTGGATCAGCCCGGAGTCGGGCCGCAAAATGCCGCCGAGGCAGCGCAGCGTGGTGGACTTGCCGGCGCCGTTCTGGCCGAGGAGGACGAGGATCTCGCCCCGTTCCACGTGGAGGTCGACACCGTCGACCGCGCGCACGTCGCCAAAGGTTTTGCGCAGGCCTTCGACGCGGATCACCGGGCTAAGTCTGGGTCAGATCTTTTCGAATGAGTCCACCGGAACCACGAATACGGTGGCGCCGCCGACCTGGACCTCGACCGAATAAGCCATGAAGAACTCGCCCGGCTCCGCCATAGGCGGGACGGGCGTGAGGTAGCGACTGCGTTCGTGGCAGCTCTCGCGGATGATCTTCAGCGCGTTCTCCACCTGCCCCTCCTCGACGCCGATCAACAGAGTCACGTTGCCCTGCTGCAGGAATCCGCCGCTCGACGAGAGCCGCGTCGAGCCGAATCCCGCCTCGGCCAGCGCAGCCACCGCGTGCTGGGCGTCCTCGCCCTGCACGACCGCGATGACGAGCTTCACGCGGGTTGCCCGATGAATGGGACCAGGTGGTCGCGAACGGCCAGGTGGATCTTGTCTCGCGACCCTGTCGCATCCAGTCGCACGAAGCGAGACGGCTCGGCAGCGGCCAGCCGGTCGTACTCGGCGGCCACCCTATGGTGGAACTCGATCGATTCCTGTTCCATCCGGTCCATGCTCTTGCCCGCGCTCTCGTGACGCCCGAGGCCGGTCTCGACCGGGCCCTCGAGCAGGAACGTGACGTTGGGCCTGGGAAACGTGTGAGGCCAGTTGGTCGGAACGCCGCGCGCGCCTCCCTGATAGGCCAGCGTCGAGTCGTGATAGCGGTCGGCGATCACGATCTGGCCCGCCGCGAGGGCCGGCCCGATGACCTCGGAGATCAATTGCCGGCGCGCGGCCATGAACAGATACATCTCGGCTTCCGCGTCGATCTCCAGCCCCGCGTACAGAACGACCTCGCGAATCCGCTCACCCAGCTCGGTGCCGCCGGGCTCGCGAACGACGACTGGATCGCGGTTCGACAGCCATTCGCCCAGCAGCTCGACTTGAGTGGTCTTGCCGGAGCCCTCGGTGCCTTCGAACGTGATGAAGATCCCGCTTGCCAATGTAGCCGTAGACAGCTTAAGAGGGTTCTTCCGGGGAAGGCGTGATTCGCAACCGGCGCTGCGGCTCCTTGCCGGTGCTGCGGGCCGACAGGTCGTTCTCGGTGACCATCTGGTGCTGCAGGCGGCGCAGGTAGGCGTTCTGCGGCGAGATCTCGACCGGGCGCAGGGTGGTCTTCACGGTCTTGATCGCGGCCGCGGCCTCCGCGAGGGCGCGGGTCGTGACGTCGTCCTGCTTGTCGACCCCGTAGATTCGCGACAGCGCGTCACGGACCTGGGTCACCGAGTTGCTCTTGAGAATGTGGATGGGCAGGCCTCGGCTCTCTGCCTGGCGCAGGCTGTCCGGTCTGCGGCGGTAGTGGTTCTTCAATGTCAGCACAGCTCCAGCGCCGTCGAGGTTGCCCAGCACCTTGACCGGCAGCTCGAGCTCGCGGATGGTCTGCTCCACGTGGTGCCGGCTCACCCCGTAAGGAAAGATGCCGAGCGGCTTGCTGGCGCCGGTCGGGGCTGGGGCCGGTTCGGAGGCGACGACCACCGGCGCATCGACGTTGGAGATGACGCGGCCCTCGCGCGTCCGCATCCGGATCTTCGGCTGCAGCAGCGGACCGCGCAGAGCGGTGTCGACCACGTCGGCGAGCGGCATATGGATCGCGACCCGGTCGCGGTACTGGATCTCGACCAGGACGTCGAAGGTCGGCGGCGCCTTGCGCTCGAGCACGGACTTCTGCGTGCCGCGCCGGCGTGCCTCCTCGTCCGATAGCGTCACGCTCTGGATCCCGCCGAGAAGGTCGTTGAGGGTCGGGTTGACCAGCAGGTTCTCGAGCGTCTGCCCGTGAGCGGTGGCGATGAGCTGCACACCACGCTCCGCGATGGTGCGGGCGGCGGCGGCTTCGAGCTCGGTCCCGATCTCGTCGATGACGATCACCTCGGGCATGTGGTTCTCGACCGCCTCGATCATCACGGCATGCTGGAGCAGAGGTGTTCGGACCTGCATGCGGCGGGCTCGGCCGATGCCGGGGTGCGGGATGTCGCCGTCCCCGCCAATTTCGTTCGACGTGTCGACGATGACCACGCGCTTGCGCATCTCGTCGGCGAGCAGGCGCGCGCATTCGCGCAGCATCGTCGTCTTGCCGATGCCCGGCCGGCCGAGCAGCAGGATGCTCTGGCCGCTCACCACGATGTCGCGGATGATCTCGCCGGTGCCGGTCACCGAGCGGCCGACTCGCATCGTCAGTCCGGTGATGCGACCTGATCGGTTGCGGATGGCCGAGACGCGGTGCAGCGTCCGCTCGATGCCCGCCCGGTTGTCATCGCCGAACTGCCCGACGTTGTTAGCCACGTGCTCGAGGTCCGAGCCGGAGACCGGATGGTCCGCCAGGAGGATCTCGCTGCCGGGCACGCGCGCGGCGGGCTCACGCCCGAGATCGAGGACGATTTCGACCAGCTCGGTCGGGTCTATGCGGTCGTGAAGCGCGCGCGCCAGGTCGGGGGGAAGCGCTCGAGCCAGCAGCTCGATCTCCTCATCCCACTTGTCCGCGCGGGCTGACGGACGCGGTTCTGCGCTCATCCGAACGAGGGCACCAGTCCCTTTTCGCGCACCGGCACCCGGACCGCCAGTTCTCTGACCAGCAGCAGCTGCGTGAGCAGGACGCTGAACCCACGCCCGCGAAGGGCGTCGATCATGTGGGAATCATAGTGGCGCAGGCTCGACCAGGCCGGCGCTTCCGAGTCCCGGAGCATCGACAGCCCGAAGTCCGCCAGCTCGCCTGGCAGCGGTTCCTCCGGGAGGGCCATGAACTGCAGGGTGTCGGGCCGTGCGCCCGAGCTGCGCTCGACCTTGACCCAGCCGACGATCTCGATCCTGTCGACCACCTGCTCCTGCTTGTCCGACCCCCGGGCGGCCAGGCGTCCCGTCCATTCGCCGCCGTGCAGCGCTCTCCACTCGCGGTAGGTCGGCGCCTCGAGCTGCGAGACGCCTTGCGGCGTCACCTTGCGGTAGAGCTGATAGAGCATGCGGTTGTCACCGCGCTTCAAGGGCCGCAGGCCTTCGGGAAACTGGTCCGCGCGCACGACCGGCTTGTCGGCATAGACGACGACCTCGGTGGCGTACTGCCGGAACCCCCGCAACCGGAACGCGGGCAGCAAGGGATCTCGGTCGGGCAGACGGACGAACAAGCGAAGGGCGCCCCGCTCCAGCGCCTGGTTGCACAGGTGCTCGACCAAGCCCGGCGCGACCTCGTCGGTGTCCGCACCGTCGGCGACCTGGAGGTTGAGCACCTGCAGCACCCGCGCGCGGCGCAGATCCAAACCGAGAGGCTGCCCTGACGCCTGGATGAACCCAACCACTTTGCCGTTCTCCTCGGCCACGTACATCAGCGTCTCCTGCGACAGCGGCAGAAGGGCGAAAAGCGTGGAGCTGAGCAATGTCCACAGG
>JBOHUP010000164.1:0-3782 GCA_050734615.1 Candidatus Dormibacteraceae bacterium
GAAGAGCACCCCATCGAGGATCTCGCCACCGATCGCGATACCCGCGATGCCGGCGATCCTCGGCTCACCGCCCCGCGAGTCGAGCACAGCCACGTCATAGGTGCCGCCCCCGAAGTCGACCGCAATCTCCACGCCCGGATGGGCGGGCTCGCCGATCACAGCAGCCGCCGGCTCGGGAAGAAACGAGATCTCAGTGAAACCCGCCTTCTCCGCGGCCTGCTCGAGCCGCCGGAACGCCTCGGCTCGGGAGGCCGGCCGCTCGTCGGCATCCTCCCCCGCGAACACAACCGGATGGCCGAGCACCACCGAACCAATCGATTGGCCGGCGGCCGAGTCGACCTCATCCTTGAGGCGTTTGAGCACCACTCCCACCAGGGCGCCGACGCTGAAATCGGTGGCCCAGGAGTTGGTCCCCGCAAAACCGAGCTTGGCCAGCTCGTGCTTGACCCCGGACAGGAGGCGCGCGTCGCTGCAACCGCCGCCCTTGCGGTACTGGCGGCAGTCCGTGTCCCAGCCGTAAGGGGCGAGCGGGCATCTCCAGCAATCCGTCTTTTCGTGACCGGACCGCAGGAAGGTCTTGACGGCTTCGTCCCCCGCGCTGCGGGTGCCCTCCCGGTGCAGGTACACGAACGAAGGGAGGGTTGGGGACGAGCGGGCCGGGCCGATCGGCACCACCTCGACGCGATCGGGATATGCGATCGCGACCGAGCTGTTGCTGGTGCCGAAGTCGATCCCACACCCGAGCGGACGTGCGGAGGGGGCCACCGGCGGACTATAGATGCCCTGCCACCGAAGATTCAAAGGAGACGAACCATGGCTCGCGAATACGGAACGTCCGTCGAGACCTCCGCATCGCCGGAGAAGGTTTGGCGCATTTGGTCGGACATGTCGACTTGGGGCGACTGGAACCCGAATGTTTCGACCATGGAGTGGGAAGGTGGCTTCGCCTCAGGCACGAGCGGAGTCATGAACACGCGCGCCGGTCAGCACCACAGGATGCAGCTCCTCGATGTGCTGCCTGGGCGGAGCTTCGCACTCGAAACGCGTGTCGTCCCGGGCACGCTGTTCCACTTCAACTGCCGCATCGAGCCGGCCGGGACCAAGACGAAAGTGAGCCAGACGGTCCAGGTCCGGGGCCCGCTCGGTCCCGTGATGGGCGGGATGATGGGCCCGCAGGTGTCGAAGGAGTTCGGAACCCTGCTCGAGAACCTGGCGAGGAAAGCCGAAGCGAGCTGAGGCCGGGACCTACAGTCGCGAAAGTGCGGCGTGCACGGCGTCAGCCTCGGCCGGCGCCAGGTGGCTGCCCAGGTTCTCCTCGAGGCTTCGCACGAAGACCGCGTGCGCCTTCTCGAAGGCCTTCCTGCCCTTTTCGGTGAGGTGGGCGTAGACGCCACGACGGTCGACCGGACACGAGTGGCGGTCGATGAGGCCCGCTTTGATCATCTGCTCGATCCGCCGCGAAGCGCCGCTGTCGGTGATCCCCGCCAGCCGTGCCAGGTCCTGAAAACGGAGCATCGAGTCAGGCGCGCGGTCCAGATGGGCGAGCACCTCATACCAGCCGAGCGGGATGCCGGCGCGGGGGAGCATGTCCCTTTCGATCGCCGCAGACATCGAGCTGTGGACGCGCGCGAGGCTTTCCCACACCTGCACGGCCTGAGTCCCGCTGACCTTGTTCACTCCGCCAATGGTATTCATCACGCGCCTGCATAGATAAGGAAGAGACCGGGCGGATAGCCCGGCCCCTTTCCGGGAGGACCCTTAGGCCTTGACGAGCTCGGCTGCCTTGACGACGATCTCGGCATCGACCTCGAGCTTGATGTTGTGGCTGGCAAACGGAACCGCGCCGGCGACGCCGTCCCAGTTGAGGCCAAAGTCCATTCGGTTGATCTGGCCGCGGACGCTGATGCCCAGCCGCTCCTTGGCACCGAACGGATCCGGCATGCGGCCCTCGATCGTGGCCTCCAGCTCGATGGGCTTGGTCACGTCCTTGACCGTGAGGTCACCGGTGACGCGGAACGACTCTGCATCGACCGCTTCGATCTTGGTGACATTGAA
This sequence comes from Candidatus Dormibacteraceae bacterium, assembly GCA_050734615.1. Taxonomy (GTDB): domain Bacteria; phylum Chloroflexota; class Dormibacteria; order Dormibacterales; family Dormibacteraceae; genus DASXBJ01. The sequence continues at coordinate 2,056 of JBOHUP010000164.1, forward strand.
GCTGATGTAGGGGTACCTCTCGGCGTCGAAGAAATCGGCCGAGCGCAGGTGGATGTCGCGCTGCTCGCTCCTGGACTCCAGGCTCGCGACCTCGATCTTGACTTCGCCGCGCGCCCCGGTAAAGTCGCCGTCGGGTCCCTGGAACTCACCTTCGAACTTGTTGAACCGACCGCGCACCGTCGATACGCCGAGGTGCTTGGCAGTGAAACCGAGATGCGTGTGCTGCTGATCGACTTCGTACTGAACCATCAGGTCCCTCCTGGAAAAGTGGATTTCGTATCCCTTTGCTACTTGCGTGCGCAAGCAACTATTCCAGGGCGGCCGGGCCCCTCCGACGCCGGAACTCTTCACCAGACCGGCGCCAGGTGAACCAGATTCCGCCCAGCATCACCAGCAGATAGGCGAGCAGCGCCATGGCGAGCAGGATCGGCCCGAGCTTGCCGGATTGCAGGGCAGGGCCGAGGGGCGTCCAGTCCACCGTCCCAGCGGCGCTGAGCCAGGCGACCAAACCACAGAAAAACGCGGCCAAACCAAGGCTCCAGCGCTTTTCCGAGGTTGACATCTGGCCGAAGTCGAAGCGGTGCGGGCGCTTGGACGCCGGCAGGCGGCCCAAACGGCTGAGCACGACCAGCCAGACGGCGAGCATGGCCAGGCCGATGCTCAAAGCCACCCACGGATACGCCGTCTTGTCGACCGGCGACAGATCCCAGGACCCGGCCCACGCAGACATCGGGATGGCCCAGATGAGGCTGGTCAGCGCCGCGGTGCCGGTCCTCCCGAACCGGTCGACCAATCGCGCCATCACTGCCCGTATTTCTCGCTCAAGTACCGCTCGAAGGTGATTTTGCCGTCTTTGTGATCAGGGCAGAGCAGCTTACCCTCGGCGAACTGCCGGCCGTACCTGACCGGAAGCCGTACGTTGACGAGCCGGCGGCGGTCTTTGCGGGCCGCCAGCCACGACTCGGCCAGGCTCTTGAGGTCGCGGACCTCTGGCCCACCGAAGTCGGGAAGCATGCCCGTGGGCTTGCCTTTCACGACCTCGATCAGGCGCCGCGCCACTTCGCTCGTATCGACTGGCTGAAACTTCCAGTCGAACGGAACCGTCGCCAGGCCGGGCACTTTGCAGAAGTAGCCGAGGATTATTTCGATGAAAGGATGGAACTGCGTCGCGCGCAGAATCGACCAGGGGATGATGTTCTCCCGCACGACCGCTTCGGCCGCGAGCTTGCGCTTGTAGTACGGGTAGTTGATCCCCTCCATGCCGACGATCGATATGTAGACCACGTGTCCCACGCGAGCCTCACGTGCCATGGCGACAAGCCGGCGCGTGCCCACCACGTCGGTGGCCTTTCCTCTATGCCGCTCGCGCGTCGCTGATGCCGCATGGATGATCGCGTCCATTCCGCTCACGGCCTTCAACAGGCCCTGTCCGGTGGCGAGGTCGCCCTGGACCACGTCTACGTGCCCTTTGGGGTTGCGGCTCAGGATGCGTGCGCGATGGCCGGAGGCCCTCAGCTGCATGACGACCTGGCGGCCAAGGACGCCGGTGCCTCCGGTCACCAAAACGTTCATTTACGCGCCAGCCTGGTCATTCCCCGTACACTCAGTGTCACAGCCGGTTCGCCGGCCCGCTCCGCTCGGGTCCTCTCTCGCCGTCAAAGTAACGGTGTCCTGATCGTCGCAAATAAAAAGAAAACGAGAGGATCAGGAGAATACGTTGTCTACAT
>JBOHUP010000165.1:0-4543 GCA_050734615.1 Candidatus Dormibacteraceae bacterium
GCTGCGGACCACGCAGCGTGCGCCCGCTCCCGCAAAGCAACCGGACGCCCAGCGGCCGCTTTGGCGCTCCAGGGCGATTGACGAACGTGCAGCAACGCGCAATCGCGTCGCGGCCATCCGAGCGATCTGCAAACGTACGAGCAGAGGTGGTCGGAAGCCTCCTTCGGCCGGACTACCTGATCAAGGCCCGGCAGCAAATGGAGGCGGACGAGATTGGGCAGCCCGAGCTCAAGCAGGCCGAGGACCGTGCAGTCGATGAGGCGATCGAGCTGCAGACGCGTGCGGGCATCGATGTCATCACAGATGGCGAGCTGCGGCGATACGCATTTTTCGGCCACCTGGTCGATGCCATGGCAGGTTTCGACAAGTACGGTGGCTGGGCGATCCCATTCCATGACGAACAAGGTGAACAGCTCGTCTTCAAGCGGCCGGTGGTGACAGAGAAGCTGCGGCCGATGCGGAACATGTGCGCTGAAGAGTTCGTTTACACGCGGGCCCGGACCGGGGTGCAGACCAAGGTCACCATGATCAGCGCACAGCAGGCGGCTGCCTACTATGACCCGGAGAAATCGAAGGGCGCGTATCGCACTCGCGATGCATATTTGGCCGACATCGTGGACCTCAGCCGGCGCGAGGTCGATGAACTGGTCCGCCTGGGGTGCACTTACATCCAGATCGACGCGCCTCAGTACGCCGCCCTGCTGGATCCGGGTCTTCGCGAGGGCTACCGTCAGCGCGGCAGCGACCCAGAGAAGCTGATCGACACCTGTATCGAGATGGACAACGCCATCATCGGCGGCCATCCTGAGGTGACTTTCGGCATCCATATCTGCCGCGGCAACAACCAGAGCAATTTCTACGCCGAGGGCGACTATGGCCCCATCTCCCGCATCTTTCAAAAGACACACTTCAATCGCTTCCTGCTCGAATACGACGACGAGCGATCCGGCGACTTCGAACCGCTGCGGCACGTGCCCGAAGACCGCGTGGTCGTGCTGGGTCTTGTCACCACGAAGAAGCCGGAGCTCGAATCCACGGCCGAGCTCGAGCGGCGGATCAAGGAGGCCTCGCGCTTTGTGCCGCTGGAGCGGCTGGCGCTGAGCCCGCAGTGCGGCTTTGCCTCGACCGTCGAAGGCAACCTGCTGACGTCTGATGATCAGCGCCGCAAGTTGGCCCTCGTCGGCAAAGTGAGCAAGTCTGTCTGGGGCTAATCACTGGACGATGGAACAGCTCGTACCGGTCAACCACACTGTGGCTTTTCAAACCTGCGGGTGCAAATCGGCGGTGGCGGAGTGAGCAAGCCGGCTTCTTACCACGGTGAAACGTCGAGTTGCCTAAGTAGATCGACATGACCTTTGACCCGCCTTATCTATTTCCGGAATACCGATCGACTGTCCTTCGTGCTCCACACCGCCGCCTGGTCCGCCTGCCAGGCGATTGGTTCGATCGAGCGAGCGGGCCGGCGTTCGGTCGGATAAAGGTCAAACCGGAGGACGCCGATTTGACGCGCCAGCATGAGAGGGAGCCTATTGGTGAGCGCATCGTGATCATCGGGCGCGTACTCGATTCAGACGGCCGGCCGGTCGCCGGTAGCCTGATTGAGGTCTGGCAGGCCAATGCAGCTGGACGCTACCTCGACGCCGTCGACGACCACGACGCACCGCTCGACCCCAACTTCGCCGGGGCTGGCCGCTGCATCACCGACGCGGAAGGCAAATTCCGATTCGTCACCATCAAACCTGGTGCTTATCCGTGGGCCAATCACTTGAATGCCTGGCGACCCGCGCACATACATTTCTCGGTCATTGGACCGTACCTGGCTGGCCGGCTGGTCACGCAGATGTACTTTCCGGGCGATCCGCTGCTGCGGCTTGATCCGATTCTGCAGTCTATCCCTGCCCAGCGCGGAAGAGACCTTCTCGTGGCCACGTTTGATTTGGCGCATACGGCACCCGGATGGGCTCTGGGTTACCGGTGGGATATCGTGCTGCGAGGGCGAGACGCCGTGCCCCTCGAGTCACAGGCGTGAAACCCAACATTCCAACTCCATCCCAAACCATCGGTCCCTTTTTTGGCTTCGCCACGCCATTCTCGAATGACTCCAGCGCGGTCCCAGAAGGGGAGATTGGCGCCATGCGCATCGAGGGCCAATTGTTAGATGGGTCGGGCGAACCAGTGTCCGACGGTCTTGTGGAGGTTTGGGGTGAGCATCAGTTCGCGCGCTGTCGCACTGACGAGGAGGGTGCATTTCATTTCACGGTGACAAAGCCCTCTTCAGGTCACCAGGCCGAGGGCGACGCTCCGCATCTGGATGTCATCGTCTTCGCGCGCGGCTTGCTTCGACACCTTGTCACCCGCATGTATTTTCCCGATGAGGAGACCGCCAACGCGACAGATCGAGTCTTGGCCGCTATCGATCCAATACGTCGGGAGACGCTCATCGTGAAGGCTGAGGGCGACATGCTTCGATTTGACATTCACCTTCAAGGCGACTCGGAGACAGTCTTCTTTGCCCTATGACGCGTTATTCGGACCAAGCAGCACGACGGCGGCGATGGCCGCTGCCGTCTCCGACCGCTCATGGCTGCTTGCCTTGCTGCAATTCGAGGTTGCGCTCGTCAGGGCGAAGGCGCAGTTGGGGTTGCTCTCACAGATCCTCGCCGATGAGATCGTTGCCGCATGCGACCCGGCCACTTTCGACATCGACGCGATTGGACTGGCGGCAGTGGGCGCGGGCAACCCAGTCGTGCCACTCATCGATGAGTTGAAGCGAAGAGTGAGTGGCGACGCCGTGGCTCACGTGCACCATGGGGCGACAAGCCAGGACGCGCTCGACACGGCGATGATGCTTGTCAGTCGCAGCGCTCTGGACCTGCTGCTTGCCGACCTATCAGCCCTCGCGGCTCAGTGTGTGTTGCTGGCAGGTCGCCATCGCAATGACCCGATGATCGGCAGGACCCTTCTGCAAAGCGCGCTCCCGATCACATTCGGGTTGAAGTGCGCGAACTGGCTGATGGGCGTCGTCGAGGCGCGCAGGTTGCTCAGCGAGCTGAAGCGGAATCGCCTGACGGTGCAACTGGGCGGCCCTGTCGGCACACTCGACGCGTTTGCCGGCCGTGGCTTTGAATTGGTCGAGGCAATGGCCAGCCAGCTGGGAATGCCTGCGCCTGAGCTTCCATGGCACACCTCACGTGGACGAGTAGCGGAACTGGGCGCGGGATTGGCCATAGCTGGGGGGGCTGCCGCAAAAATCGCTCTGGACGTATTGCTACTTTCACAGGATGAGGTGGGCGAAGTCTCTGAGGCCAACTGGGGGCGATCGTCATCTATGTCCCACAAGCGCAATCAGGTCCACGCCGTCGAGGCTCGTGCGGCATTCGACGGCGCTGCGGCCCAAGCCGGTTTGCTTCTACGAAGCATCCCAGGCGAGCATGAGCGAGCGGCGGGACCGTGGCAAGCTGAGTGGCCGGCTGTCAGCGAGGCGTTTCGGCTCGCAGCGGGCGCCGTCAATCGCACCACGGAAACGCTGACCGGGTTACGGGTGGACACCATTCGAATGCGTCAGAACCTCCTGCGCGGAAGTGCAGGGACGGCGGACTCGGGAGCCGCTCAGGAAATCATCGATCGTGCGCTGGTCGCCTACGAGAGGAGTTGAGATGACTGACGAACGCCGAAGCCGTGGCATGAATGCTCGTCGCGCGGTCCTGGGGAACGCCTACGTGGAACAGGCTGAGGCAACCAAGACTCCGCTCACCGAAGATTTCCAGGACTTCATCACTCGTTATGCATGGGGGGAGATTTGGACGCGACCGGGCCTCGATCTGCGCACGCGCAGCTGCATCACGATTGCAATGCTGGTGGCGCTCAACCGTGAGCAGGAGCTGGCTCTTCACTTGCAGGGAGCTCTGAACAACGGGGTCACGGCTGACGAGCTCAAGGAAGTTCTTCTGCAGACGGCTGTTTACTGCGGCGTCCCCGCCGCCAACGCGGCGTTTAAGATCGCCGCCAGAGTTGTCGCGGAGGCACACAGGTAAGCGCGCCCATCGTGTAGAAAGGCGCGATTGGGTTGGGCTGGATGTCATCCCCGCTCGGGGTCGCCGGCGTCCACTCCGAGCACTCGAAGCGCATTGCGAAGCATGATGCGCTCGACGACGTCGGCTGGAAAGCCCAGGTCAGCGAACTCCTTTTCCCATCGCTCGACGGTAAGCAGGGGCCAATCGGTCCCAAAAAGGACTTTCTCCTTCAGGACCGTGCGTGCGTATTGGACCAGGAGGGGTGGGAAGTACTTTGGCGCCCAACCACTGAGATCGATGAAGACGTTTCCCTTGTGGACGGCCATGGCCAGCAGCTCGTCAGTCCAGGGCCAGCCCGGATGCGCGCCGATGATGGTGAGGTTTGGAAAGTCGGCGGCAATGCCATCGACAAGGATTGGCCGGCAGTATTCCAGGCGTAAGCCCATGCCACCTGGAGCGCCCGCGCCGATCCCTGTCGTACCCATGTGGAAAAGGCACACCATTCCAAGGCTCGCCGCTGCCTCGTAGAT
>JBOHUP010000166.1:0-11207 GCA_050734615.1 Candidatus Dormibacteraceae bacterium
TCGAGGCGATGGAGGAGCGCCAGGTCACCATCGACGGAGAGACCCATCCGCTGCCCAAGCCGTTCATGGTGATGGCCACCCAGAACCCGGTCGAGTATTCCGGCACTTTTCCCCTGCCGGAAGCTCAGCTCGACCGCTTTTTGATGAAGGTCCGCCTTGGCTACCTGTCCGAGAAGGAAGAGGCGAACCTGTTGAACCAGCACAAGGTCGAGTCGCCGATGCTCGAGCTGCAGCCGGTCGTCTCCCCGAACGAGCTCACCGCGGCCCAGGCCGCGGTCCGTGAGGTGTTCGTGAAACCGGAGCTTCGTGAGTACATCGCGCGGCTCGTGGGCCGGACACGCGGCAACCCCGAGGTGGCGCTGGGGGCGAGCACGCGTGGCACGCTCAATCTGTTCCACGCGAGCCAGGCGTTCGCCGCGGTGCAGGGCCGAAGCTACGTTCTGCCGGACGACATCAAGACGCTCGCCGAGCCTGTCCTCGCGCACCGCATCATCCTCCGCCCCAATGCTGAGATGCAGGGGCAGAGCGCGAGCAAGCTCATCACAGGCCTGCTCGAACGTGAGCATGTGCCCCAGATGGCTTACGACGGATAGGTGACGGCGGACTGAGGCCAAGATGAGCAAGGTTGCTCTCGCCGGTGCGCTGGGCCTGCTCCTGTTCTTCACGTACCTGACCGCCATCCGCCCGGCGTATGCATTCGCGTACGCGCTCTGTCTTCTGTTCATCGTCGCGTGGGCGTGGCCGCGGCTGGCGATCCGACGCATGAGCCTGAACCGGCGCCTCGATCCAGGGACCCCCACCGTCGGGGAACCCTATGAAGAGGTGTTCGAGCTGCGGCGAAAAGGCTGGGTGCCGGCGCCGTGGGTCGAGGTCAGGGACCTCGGTCAGATTCCCGACTATCAGCCCGGGCGCGTCGTCTCAGTGGGCAACGAGCTCGTGAAGTGGAAGGCTCGCGGCGTTTACCGCCGCCGCGGCTGGATGGCGTTCGGCCCCACTTTGCTACGGGTGCGCGAGCCGTTCGGGCTGTTCGAGCGCGAGGTGAAGCTCACCCAGAAGACGTCGGTCCTCGTCTACCCGAGAGTCCGGCCGATCCCCGACCTCATGACGCCGAGCGCGCAGCAGGTGGGCAGCTCGCAGAGCCTCGGCGCCTGGGCCGACTATCCGCCTGAGACCGGCGGCGTCCGCGACTACACGACTGGAGACAGCTTCGGCCGCATTCACTGGGGTCTGTCGGCGCGCCATCAGAGGCTGATGTCGAAGACCTTCGAGCAGCCATTGACCACCGACTTGTGGATCCTGCTCGACCTCGACCGCAACGTGCACGTTGGCGAAGGCGAGGAGTCGACGGTCGAGTACGCGGTCAGCCTGGCCGCTTCGATGGCCTCGCAGGTCCACGCGCGCGGCCGGCAGGTCGGACTCATCGCGAACGATTCGCGAGGCACCATCCTCGAGCCTCACCGCGCGGTACGCCAGGATCGCATGATCCTCGACTACCTGGCGGTCGCGCAGGCCGATGGCAGGACCCCTCTGACCCAGACTCTTGCCTGGGACCGGATCCGCCGCCTCCCTCGGCGGGCAATCGCGGTCGTCACCCCCAGCGCCGATCCGGCCTGGGTGCAGCTTCTGCAGGCGGTGCGCGGCCGGCGCTCCACGATGATCGTCTTCTACCTCGACGTCGGAAGCTTCGGCGGCCCGGACCAGAACCCAAGCTTCGATCTCGGCCAGGATGTCGACCTGTACGTCGTCCGCCGGGGCGACGATTTCGCTCGACTCGTCAGGACGAGAGATGCAATCCGTATCGCCTAGGGGCCTGCAGCTCGCCCCCGGGCTGGCGGTCAGCCGCGTCCGGCAATCGCTGGGCGGCGGCCTGTTCTGGTCCGCGATCATAGTTTTCCTGATCACCCTCGCGGTCGCCCGTTCGACTGCTGCGGCCGACTGGGTTCCCGGGATCATGGTGGTCACGCCGATCGCGCTGGCCGGAGCGGTGGTCCTTGCTGTGCTGGCCGTGCTGCCCATCCCCTGGTCGGTTGGGCTCATCGCAGGGGCACTGCTGGCTCCGATCGCGGCCTGGAACGGAGCCGCCTCGGCGATTCGCCTGGCCCATCCGCTGGACGGCGACATCATCGGCCGAGCCGGTCTCTCGCTGCATCCCGTGACCCTGTGGTGGTCCCGGATCCTCGACGGCAGCGCGGCGGCGGACCCTTCTTTCTATCTGTTCCTGATCTGCCTTTTGATGTGGGTCACCGGCGCGTGGCTCAGCTGGTGCGTGCTGCGCTGGCGCAAGCCAATGCTCGGTCTCATCCCGGGCTCCGCAGCCTTCGCCACCAACCTGTTGAACGACGTGGTCGCCGGCGACCAGAACGGATACACGCTCGCGGTGCTGGTCTTGACTCTGGCCCTGTTGCTCTGGAGCAACTACTCCGGATCGATCGTCAGCGCCAACCGAGCGCACGTGAAGCTCACCGGCGACGCGCGGTGGGACTTCTGGGAGAGCGGCCTGGTCGCGATGGCGGCACTGGTCGTGATCGGAATCATGCTGCCCCCGCTCTCCACAGTCGACCGCACCGCCACCGCCGAATCGAGCATGTTCTCGAGCTGGGCTCAGCTCCAGCAGCGGCTGAACCGACCGGGCGCCTTCATCGCCGGCCCTGGCGGCACCGGCACCACCGGCTTCAACCCCGACGTGCCGCTCAGCGGCCCTCTCCAGCTCACGCGCGACACCGTGTTCACATACACCGTGGTCGGCGACTTCGCGGGTCCTCACTACTTCCGCGGCGTCAATGACACGGTCACCTTCGCCGAGGAGTGGAGGTATGCGGGCTCGGAGGGCGCGGCGCGGGTTCCCCTCCAGAAGAACCAGGTCATGGCGTACGGCGAGAACTATTCGAAGCTTGGTGTGGCCGCGTTTGACGTCACGATGCGCCGGCCGCCTATCGGCAATGCCGAGATCCTCTTCTACCCGGGTCAGCTTGATCATGTCGACCGTCAGGCGGCCGCCATCGAGTCGCCTTTCGCGAGCGGCCCTTTCGACGTGCTCATGACCATCGACCGCCTGAACAGCCAGCAGCCTCCCACATCCGTCGGGACCTACAAGGCCACCGTCGAATTCTCCAACGCCTCAGTGGCGGAGCTTCAAGCGGCCGGCACGAACTACCCGGATTGGGTCAGCCAGTTTGCCTCCCTTCCAGAGACCGGGTATCGACCCGGGCCGGCGGCCGACAGGATCAAGTCCCTGGCGCAGAAGATCGTCACTGATGCCGGCGCGGTAACCCCATACGACGAGGCAACCGCCATCCAGGACTATCTCCGAGACCCGGCCAACTACACCTACACGCTCGACGCGCCGACCACTCCACCAAATGCCGACCCGATCGATTATTTCCTCTTCACCTCGAAGCGCGGCTACTGCCAGTACTTCGCCTCGGCGATGGGGGACATGCTGCGATCTCTCGGCATCCCGACCCGGTTGGTGAACGGTTACGGCCCCGGCCAGCCGGACCCCGCCGGCAACGGTTACATCGTGCGCAGCGACGACGCCCACACGTGGGTCGAGTCTTACTTCCCCACATACGGCTGGATCACTTTCGAGCCGACACCGCAGCCTGGCTACACGCCGATCCTCCGCGGCTCGCCCGCGACCAACCTCTGCCTCCGCGACAACCAGTGCGACGTCCCGGGTTCCACGTCGGGCGGCAGCATTCCCGTCGGGCCGCTCTCAGGGCACTCGAATGCACGGAGCGACCCGGGCGTCGCGATCGGCACGGGCGGCCTCCGGGTCGGCGTGCCTGACGCGGGCACGCTGACCAAGCTCGCAGCGGTCCTGCTCGCCATCATCCTGCTCCTGCTGGCAGCGGGCTCCAGGTACTTGCGACCGCGGACCGTGGCTGCAGTGTGGAAACGCACTCTGGCTCTGGCCAGCCTGGCCGGGGCCGAACGCAGACCGGGCGAGACTCCCCTGGAGCTCGGCCGGCGACTTCAGCGCACCTTTCCTGAGGCCGCCGAACCTGTGGCCGCCCTCGCGAGTGGTTTCGTGGTCGCCGCCTACGCGCCCCCCGACGAAGCCGCGAGCTCGCGCTCGTCGGTGATGGAGGCCTGGGCCTTGCTGCGGCCGATGATGCTGCGCCGGGCCCTCGCTCGGCTGCGGCCCAACCGCGCCTGACCGGACTCACTAACCTGATGCGAGTGCCAGAGGCCGGGGCGGCAAGTATCGCCGGGCGTACGTATTCGCCTGTGTTCTTTATGATCGAGCCGGAGCGTGTGGCGGCGTTCGCGCGCGCAATCGGAGCGGATCCCGCGGACGGAGTGCCTCCGACATTCGCGGCCGTCTACTCCCTGGGCGCAACCGCTCCGCAGCTGTTCGGCGACGAGGAGGCGGCCGTCGATTTCGCGAAGCTGCTGCACGCCGACCAAGAGTTCGCCTGGGAGCGCCACCCGATGGTGGGGGAGACCGTCACATCGCGAGGCCGCGTGGCGTCGGATGCCAGCCGGCGCGGCATGCGCTTCTTGACGTTCGAGACCGAGACCTCCGACGCCGCCGGCAATGCCGTGTGCCGCTCGAGAGCGCTGTTCGTGATCCGTTCATGACCGAAAGGCGGGTCAGCTTCACGCGGGAGCAGATCGCGGCATACGCGACAGCGTCCGGTGATCACAACCCGATCCACCTCGATGCCGAGTTCGCCAGGTCGATCGGCTTGCCGGGTATGATCGCCCACGGTCTGCTCCAGATGGGCCTGGCAGCGACCGTCGCGGGCGAGGCCGCCGGGGGATCTGAGCGGCTGCGCCGCCTCTACTGCCGTTTCGCCGGTATGGTCGAGCCGGGCGACACCGTGGTGTTCGCCGCAGAAGCGACCGCGCCCGGCCACCTGGCCCTAAGCGCCACCAACCAGAGGGGTGAGGCTGTGTTGACCAAATCACTCGCCGAGTTCGTCTAGATGCCTGTGGATTTTTCGCTCTCGCCAGAGCAGGAAGAGATTCGCCAGCTGGCGCACGAGTTCGCCGAAAGAGAGATCAGGCCGGTCGCGGCGCACTTTGACGAGACCGAGGAGTTTCCATACGAGGTGGCCAAGAAGGCGCACAAGCTCGGCTTGAGCCCGGCCGCATTCCTCCCGGAGGAGTACGGCGGGCAGGGCCTCGACTTTCTCACCGAGCTGATCATCAACGAGGAGCTGAGCTGGGGCTGCGCAGGCATCGCGGTGTGCATCAACTCGATGGCTCTCGCGATCGCCGGCATCCGTGCCAGCGGGACCGAGGACCAGAAGAAGCGGTGGCTGCCCGAGTTCACTCATCCGGACAGGCTGGTCCTCGGCGGCCTCGGCCTGACGGAACCTGACTCGGGCTCGGACGCGCTTTCGATGAAGACGCGCGCGACGCGCGTGGGCGACGGATACGTGCTCAGCGGCACCAAGCAGTTCTGTACCAATGGCGGTATCGCGGACTACCACGTCATCTATGCCAACACCGATCCCTCCAAAGGTCCGGCCGGCATTGCGTCGTTTCTGGTACCGAAAGACACAGCTGGACTGCGAATGGGCCGCAAAGAGGAAAAGCTCGGGGTCCGCGCGAGCCACACGGCGCAGGTGGTCCTCGAGGATTGCCACGTGCCGCTCGACCACCGCCTGGGCGGCGAGCCCGACGCTGAAAATGCCGGTCCGGGCGCGTTGGGCGCGCTCATGACCCTGGAAGCGACGCGACCCGGCGTGGCCGCGGGTGCTCTCGGCATAGCCCGCGCCGCCTACGAGTTCGCCCTCGACTATGCGCAGGACCGCAAGCAGTTCGGTAAGCCGCTGTGGCAGCACGAGGCGATCGGGTTCAAGCTCGCTGACATGGCCGTCAAGGTCGATGCCGCACGCCTGCTCATCTGGCGGGCCGGTTGGATGGCCACCCAGGCCAAGCCTTTCGAGCGGGCCGAAGGCTCCATGGCGAAGCTGTTCGCAGGCGACATCGCCATGGAGGTGACCACCGACGCCATCCAGGTCCTCGGGGGCTACGGCTACATCAAGGAATACCCGGTCGAGAAGTGGTTCCGAGACGCCAAGATCTACCAGATCTGGGAGGGCACCGCGGAGATCCAGAGACTCGTCATATCGCGAGCCATCACCGGCTCGCGCGGCACCGTGAGATTGAGGGGATAGGCATGTTCGATTTGAAAGGGAAGGTCGCGGTAATCACGGGCGCTTCGCGCGGACTCGGCCGGCAGGATGCCCTCACGCTGGCACGCCAGGGCGCGGACGTGGTCATCACGGACGTGCTGGTCGAGGACGATCCAGACCTTCAAAAAACGGCCGAGGCCCAGGGCAGCGTGCTCGCCCAGGTGGCGGTGTCGCAAGGCTGGGTGCATTCCAACCAGACCGCAGAAGAAATCCGCAAGATGGGCCGAAAATCGCTGGCGATCAAGATGGACGTGACCAACCGCGATCAGATTCGCGATGTCTTCCACAAGGTCAAGCAGGAATTCGGCAAGATCGACATCCTGGTCAACAACGCGGCCACGCTGGACCACACCGCGCAGATCCCCAACCAGTCCTACGAGCTGTGGGACCGTGACGTGCGAGTGAACCTGACGGGGGCTTTCAACTGCACCAAAGAGGTGTGGCCCTACCTGGTCGAGAACAAGTGGGGGCGCTTGATCTTCATGTCCTCGGTGGCCGGCACGCTGGGTGGCTTCGGGCAGGCGAGCTACTCGTCGACCAAGGCCGCGCTGATCGGTCTCGCCAAGACGGCGGCGCTCGAGGGCGGGCGCCACAACATCACATCCAACGCGATCGCGCCCGGCATCATCGAATCGGAGGCGGGCAAGGCGGCGGCCGGGTCGAACCCGATGTATGAGCGGTTCAAGGCTCGGACCGTCTTCAAGCGCTTCGGCCAGCCCGACGACATCGCGAACACGATTGCATTCCTGTGCTCAGAGGAAGCCGGGTACATCACTGGCGCCGTGATCGAGGTGGCGGGCGGCATCCCTCTCTTCACCGCCTGATGGGCGAGCTCGTCGACATCCGAAGAGAAGGCGGCATCGCCCGCATCGTCATGCACCGCAAAGGGATCAATTCGATCGCCGAAGACCTGATGCAGGAGCTGGCGGCCGCGTTCATCGATGTCGGTGACGACCCGAACGTGCGGGTGGTGGTGCTCGCCTCCGAATACGAGAAATATTTCAGCGTGGGGGCGGATCTGACTCAGCTCGGATCGATAGATCGCGAGGCTGGCGACGCGGCCGCGCAGGTCGCGGCGTTCATGAGCCGGATGAACGAGCATTTCAATACGATCGAGCGATGCCCGAAACCGGTGATCGCGGCGATCAACGGTCACGCCCTTGGCGGGGGCAGCGAGCTCGCCCTGTGCTGCGACTTCCGGATCATGGTCGAGGACGGCCGGTCGCGGATCGGCCAGACGGAGACGACGGTGGGGATCATCCCCGGGGCGGGCGGAACGCAGCGGCTCCCGCGCTTGATCGGCAAGAGGGCGACGCGGTACCTGATCGAGTCGACGCGGCTCTCGGCCAGGGAGGCGGAAGCCGTCGGCTGGGTCGATCGCGCCGGTCCCCCGGACGACTTCCAGGCGGCCGTCGACGACCTGGCGGCCAGGCTCGCCAAGGCGGCGACCTTCGCGATCGCGATGATCAAGGACGCCGTACGCCGCGGTTACGATCTGCCGCTGGACGAGGCGATCCGCATCGAATCCGAGAACTTTGGGCGCACCGCCCTAACCACTGACGCGGCGATCGGGATCATGTCCTTTCTAAGCAAGCAGGAGCCGGAGTTCTCCGGTTCGTGAGGTTGTCGATTTCCAGCTTTTCCATTCGTCGTGGGGATGAAGCGGCGCCCCAGTCCGCATGCCATGGAGGTTCGGAATGAAGTACGTCCTGATGTTCGCCGGCACGACCGAGGAGCAGGACCAGTGGGAGAAGCTCTCCAAGGACCAGCTCGAGACGGCCTACCAGTACGTCAACAAGTGGTTTGAGGAGCACGGCAGGGCCGGACGGATCGTCGGCGGTGAGGAGCTCCAGGGGCCTAGCACCGCGACCACCGTGCACCACAAGAACGGCAAGATCACGCTGACTGACGGCCCGTTCATCGAGGCCAAAGAGGTCATCGGCGGTTTCGCGGTTGTCGAGGTCAAGGACCTTGACGAGGCGCTCGAGATGGCCAAGAGCTGGCCAGGCGGAAGCATGGTCGAGGTGCGGCCCGTGGTCGAGCACAGCGGTCCCGACCACTGAGAGGACCGTCAGCAGCCACTGATGCCGCCGTCGCCGCGGTCTTCCGCGAGGAGGCCGGCAGGCTGACCGGCGCGCTGGTCCGCGTGCTCGGCGACTTCGACCTTGCCGAGGAGGTGGTGCAGGACAGCATCGTGGCCGCACTCGAGACATGGCCGCAGCATGGCGTCCCCGACAAACCCGGCGCGTGGCTGATGACCACGGCCAAGCGCCGGGCCATCGACATCCTGCGCCGCGACCACCGACACCAGGAGAAGGTCGCCTTGCTCGAGCGCTCTACTGTGCCGGCTGAGGCGGCCGAGGCGGACGATCGCCTCAAGCTCATCTTCACCTGCTGCCATCCGGCTCTCGCGCAGGAGGCGCAGGTGGCCTTGACCCTGCGAGCAGTGGCTGGCTTCACCACGCCCGAGATCGCGGCTGCGTTCCTGGTCTCTGAGGCGACGATGGCGCAGCGGATCGTGCGCGCCAAGCGCAAGATCGTCGCGGCCAAGATCCCGTATCGGGTGCCCAGCGGCGATGAAGTTGCGGGCCGGCTCGATGCAGTGCTGGCCGCCCTGTACCTGATGTTCAACGAAGGGTATCTGAGCCGCGGGCAGCTCGCGGGAATGCGCCGCGACATCGCCGAAGACGCGCTCTGGCTCAGCACGCTGGTCTCGCAGCTGATGCCAGACCAGCCGGAGGCGCTCGGCCTTCTTGCGTTGATGAGGCTCAGCCTGGCTCGGTCGCCGGCTCGATTCGACGGCTCCGGGGACATGGTGCTCCTGCCGGACCAGGACCGGAGCCTGTGGGACCACGAGGCGATAGCCGCCGCCATCGAGCTCCTGGAGCGCGCGGGCGCGATGAGGCAATCGGGGCCGTACCAGCTGCAGGCGGCGATCGCGGCGGTCCATTCGGAGGCGGGCTCCTGGGACGAGACCGACTGGCACCAGATCGTCCTGCTCTACGACGCGCTGTTGCGACTCGCCGAAACTCCCGTCGTCCGGCTCAACCGCGCGGTGGCCCTGAGCCATTTCGCCGGCCCGGAGGGGGCGCTTGGCGAGATCAACGACCTGGCGATGTCGTTGGGCGGCTATCACCTGGTTCACGCTACGCGCGGGGAGCTGCTGGACCAGGTGGGCGAGAAGGCGCTGGCGCGTGAGGCGAGGTTGCGCGCGCTGGAGCTGTGCCAGAACCCCGCCGAGCGCCGCTTGCTGGAGAAGAAGCTGAGAAGCTAGCTCAGCGTCGCTCCCCGGCCATGCCTAGGTCCGCCGCGCGGCGGCGGACGACTTCGAGCACCTCCTCGACGCGCTTGGGGTCGGCGCCCAGGCAGCGGATCACGAGCTCTTTGGTCTCGAAGTTCGGGTAGGAGCCCACAGAGACGTCGGGGAACGATTCCTCGAGCTCCCGCATCAGCGGGTAGAAGCGAGCCTCGACGGCAAATGTGAAACGCAGCTCGCTCACGGTCGCCGCGGAGCCACCCGAGAGGAATTGTGGTTCGAGCTCCTCCGTGAAGATGCCCTTCATCTCCAGCGGGACCCCGGGCAGCACGAAGATGCGCTTGCCGTCCGCCTCATACACCACTCCCGGGGCCATGCCGCGCCGGTTCTTGAACACATGGGCCGGGCCGGCAGGGATGCGCGCCATGCGAAGGTTGCCCTCGGTCAGCTCGGCGGATTCCAGGAGGCCCGCCTCGTGCATGCGACGCACGCGCCCCTCGATGCGCGTGCGGGTCTCCTCCCAGATCACAAGCTCACGTTCGAGCGCGTCCGCGAGGGCGGCGAAGGTGCGGTCGTCGGGGGTGGGTCCGAGTCCCCCGCTCGTGAATATGTTGTCGACGTTGGCGTCGGAGAGCTCGCGGCGGACCTGCTCGACTATCTCATCGGGTCGGTCGCGGATCTGCGTGACCCTTTTGACCGGAAAGCCGAGCAACCGCAGGCGCTCGGCGAGCCAGTGCGAGTTCGAGTCGAGCGTGAAACCCCCGACCAGCTCGTCACCGATGGCCACGATGCTGGAGGTCGGCATGTGGTGCAAGCTTAAGCCCGTCACACGGAGCTCTCAGCGATAGGGCGAGCGGATTAACCTCCACCTGTGGAGCGGCTGCACGCGGTGATTCACGGCGACGTGCAAGGCGTCGGCTTTCGCTACTTCCTCCTCCGTCGCGGCCAGGGGCTCGGCCTCAGCGGATGGGTCCGCAACAACGATGACGGGACGGTCGAGCTGGTCGCCGAGGGCCCGAAGCGCAACCTGGAGCAGCTGCGGCAGGCGGCTGAGGAAGGCCCGCGCCTGGCGCGGGTGCGGCGCGTGGAGGTCCGCTGGTCGAGCGGGAGCGGCAGCCTCGACTCGTTTGAGTTGACCGGCTGACGATCCCGCGCACCGCGTTCGTTTAACCTATCGCTCCGCAACACGTTCTAAGTTCCGCGTCACGAGGGGAGGTTCTGGGTCGACTGATGGATCCCAACACAGCATGGTTTGGCGTGGCCGGCGGGCTGGCCGCCGTCCTGTTCGCCGTAGTCCTCATCCTCCTCGTGCTCAGGATGCCGCCGGGCAACGAGCGCATGAAAGAGATCGCCGCGGCGATCCAGGAGGGCGCGTCCGCCTACTTGAACCGCCAGTACACGGTGATTGCGATCATCGGGGTGATCATCGCGATCGTCATCGGCTTCGCCATCAACTGGTCCACCGCGGTCCTCTACGTGGTGGGGGCCGCGCTTTCGGCGTCGGCCGGATACGTGGGCATGAACATCGCCGTCCGTTCCAACCTTCGCACCGCGGAAGCAGCCCGTGGCGGTGTCAACAAGGCTCTGCAGGTGGCATTCCGCGGCGGGGCGGTGACCGGCTTCATGGTCGTCGGCCTCGGTCTGCTCGGAGTGTCAGCCGCCTACCTGGTGTTCAAAAACCCTGACGCGCTCGTCGGGCTCGCTTTCGGCGCCAGCCTGGTCTCTGTCTTCGCCCGGCTGGGCGGCGGCATCTACACCAAGGCGGCCGACGTCGGCGCCGACCTCGTCGGCAAGGTCGAAGC
>JBOHUP010000167.1:0-2850 GCA_050734615.1 Candidatus Dormibacteraceae bacterium
GGCGCTGGTTGTGGGTGCGGCGGGCGGGATCATTGGCAGCCTGGTCGGGGTCGGAGTGGCCGAACTGCTCGGGTTAGGGGTCGACAATTACCTGGTCGCCGAGGGACTGGGCGGCATCGACCTGACGACGATCTCGCCGGGGATCGTGGTCGCCGGTGTGGTGGGGGCAAGCCTGGTGTCGCTCGCAGCGGCCTGCGTCCCAGCTCTCCTCGCGGCTCGCGTTCCCGCCCGCGAGGCGGTGGCTGCGGACTGATGCCCCGGATCCGCCTTGGCCTCTTGGCGATGCTGGTTGCCCTCTTGGTTGCCACCTGCAACAGCGCAGCCGGTCCCACAGGCAATTCACCGCGCGCCCCGCGTACGGCTTCCCCTCCGATCGTCTATGCGGCCATTGGGGCGAGTGAGACGGTTGGTGTGGGTGCAGCCGAGCCGACGCACGATGCCTGGCCGCAGGTTCTCTTCCGCACGGCGTTCCCCCAGTCGGCGATCTTCTACAACTTCGGTATCCCCGGCGCCACGGTCGCCACGGCACTCAGCGAGGAGGTACCGGAGGCGCTGACCGTGCAGCCGACCCTGGTCACCGTCTGGCTCAACGTCGATGACCTGATCGGCGGCGAGAGCGCGCCAGCCTTCGAGGCTGAACTCGACCAGCTGATCAGCGCCTTGAGGCGGGGCGGACAGGCCCGCGTTCTCGTCGCCAACACCCCGTATCTTGACCGCCTTCCCGTGTACCTGGAATGCCGCGCGGGAACACCGACCGCAGGCGTCAGGTGTCCTCCGGTCGAGCTCCCTGCCCCGTCAGTGCTGAACGCTGCGGTCGACGGCTACAACCAGGCCATCGCGCAGGTCGCCCAGCGCGAGGGTGCAGTAGTTGTCGACCTGCATGCGCAGGGCGAGGTGGCTGATTTGCATCCGGACTCGGTGAGCAGCGATGGATTCCATCCCAGCACCAGCGGCTATGCGGCCATCGCAGCCGAGTTCGCTGCCGCTCTGAAGAGCACGCATCCTCAGCCGTGAACGACCGCGCCCTTCATGGCAGTCGCGCACAGGCATTCGCGTGCGTCCGGTATGCGCGGGATCAGATCGAGTATCAGGTCCCTGACCCGCGCGATGTTGGTGGCGAATTGCGCAACCACCTCGTCGGCTGACACCGGTTGGACATCCGGGTTGCCCTCGAGCCCAGCGTCGTAATCGGTGATGAGTGAGATGTTGAGGTAGCACATCTCAAGCTCCCGGGCGAGGGACACCTCGGGGTACTGCGTCATGTTCACGACCTCCCAACCCAGCGAAGAGAACCACCTGCTTTCGGCCAGGGTCGAGAAGCGTGGGCCCTGTATGACCACTACGGTGCCCGTGTCGTGGACCCCCAGTCCGCGTTCGGTCGCCACGATGGTCGCGAGACCACGCAGCGCTGGGCAGTAGGGATGGGCTGTGCTCACGTGCGCAACCTTGGGACCCTTGTCGAAGTAGGTGTCCTGCCGGCCCGCAGTGCGATCCACGAACTGGTCGCAGATCACGAGGTCTCCCGGTTTGACGTGGCTCTGCAGGCTGCCTGCTGCAGTCGGCGCGATGACGCGCTTCACCCCGAGGGAGTGAAGGGCCCACAAGTTGGCACGGTAGTTGATCGCCGCCGGTGGCAGCGTGTGCTCCCGTCCATGCCTGGGAATGAACGCGACGTACCGCTCGCCCAGCCGCCCCATGGCCACGTCGTCGCTTGGTCTTCCGTACGGCGTCTCGACGTGGACGTATTCGACCTCGTCGAGCAGGCGGTAGAAGCCGGAGCCGCCGAGGACCGCGATCTCGGCCTCAGGAGAACGACGTGATTGGTCGATCTTGAAGCACTCCGTCGACGTACAGGTCGACATGCGCGTGGTGGAAGCTGAACAGGTTCGCGATCTTGGGACACTCAGGAATCGGAGCCAGATGGCCGGGCGGTCGCTTGGTTTCGTAGACGAGGAGGACGCGCTCACTGTCCGCGATCAGCCTACTTCCGAAGCACCTTCGCACCGGCCGCGGGCTGAACTCGATATGAACTCCGTCCAGGAGCCTCGCTCGGCCAACCGCCGCCGGAATCCTGGGCCTCACCGTCTCGCTCATGTTGATTTCACCATCATCGAGTCGCTGGGCCGAATTCCATGGTTTGGGCCGTAGATCGCCACGCCGTCGAGATCGCCTCCAAGTGGTAATCGCTCTTGACAAGACTTGCTGGCGCAGGGTATTTGGCCATCGGATACCGCGAGAAGTCCACTCTAGCTCGCGGACGACGTGTCGACGGCCAGCTCAGGTGAGTTGGCGTTGAGGTCGGCCATCAGCGAGGGCCGACATCGGCAGCGGTGTCCCAATTGTCTCGCGGCAGTTGCGACCCCCGAGCGAAGCCCCGCAGGAAGCCCGGGAACCGGCTCGCCACTCAATCGGTCTAACTAATTCGACGCATACATCGGGTCGTTCGCCCCACCCGAACACCCGGTCCGTCCCTGAGGTATGCGAATCCGCGTAAGCCGGATCCGCGCGCAGGTCGAAGGTCAGCCATCCAACGCGCAAGAAACGCCACGGTCGCCCGCTGGCAAGCGGAGGCAGGTGCCAGGATGCGAGCGAAAGCACCACCAACGGTCCTGGCGTCGCCAGGATGAAGTCAGAACTTCAGCGGCCGGCATTGGGACGGAGCCTCCAGCGCCGGAGCCGTTGGTCGAACGCGTCGATCCAAGGCCTCATCGCACCACTGGCGTACCAGGCGAATCCACCACAGATCGATCCGAGTCCAAAGCCGGCGAGCACGTCAGTCACCCAGTGCACGCCGACGTAGACCGGCGCGACCGCCCCACCACCGCAATGGCGGCGGTCGCGGCGCTGAGG
>JBOHUP010000168.1:0-1791 GCA_050734615.1 Candidatus Dormibacteraceae bacterium
AGGGCGACCAGGCCTATTACGTGAGCGACATCGGCAAAGCGCACAGAGAGCTTGGTTGGGAGCCGAAGGTCGAGTTCGACGACGGGCTGAAAGACCTGATCGACTGGGCGGCCACCGTCTAGCCGAACCGCACGCCGAGCAGCCTGCGGACACCGTGGCCGGCCACGGTGGGCGCGGCGAGGCTCAGCACCTGACGCGGCTGGACTGCGGGCGATCTCAGGCGCTTGCCGCTTCGGCCGAGACCTGGTCGTGGGAGCGCGCCACCTCGAGAATGCGACGCTCGAGGATGTCGATGTGCCTTTCCCAATCGAACCGCCTGGCCCATGCCACAGCGCGCTCTCCGGTGGCCTGGTTCTCGACCGGGCTGTCCAACAGCGCGCCAATCCCCGCCGCATAATCACCGACTTCGAGGGGTTCCGCGAGGCGGCCGGTCCCGGGGCCGACCGTGACGGTGGGCCCTGCCTGGTTCCAGGCCACCACCGGCACGCCTTTGGCCATCGACTCGATCACGCCCATGCCGAAGTCCTCCTCGGGCGCGGGATACACGTACACCGCCGCGCCTTCGTACAGGGTCTGCAGCTCCTCCTCGGTGATTGATCCGAGGAAGACGACCTGGTCCGCCAGGCCGAGCTCGGCGACCATCGCCTTCAACGTCTCGGTGTGTGGTGTCGAAGGACCTGGGATGACCAGCTGCACGCGGGGATGCTTCTGGCGCACCTCGGACATCGCGCGGATCGCCAGGTCGAACCGCTTCTGGGGGTAGTGGCGGTTGGTCAGCAGGACGTACGGGCGGCGAAGCGGATAACCGTTGATGGTCAGGCCGCCGGCAAACCGGGCCTCGATCGGCTTGGGAAAGCCTGACGCCGCGACATGGCAGCCCGCCGGACAATCCACCGCGTCGCGACGGTAGGTCTTGCGGATGATGTCGCCGATGTAGTCGCCATTGACGAGCAGCTGGTCTGCTTCTTGGACCGATCGGCGGTCGGCCCAGGCGACAAAGCGTGTGGCCCGAACGACGATCGCAGCCAGCAGCCGGTAGTCGGAGTTGGTCACCCAGCCGGTCTGGCGGTCGATGTTTCGCGGATAGACGAGACGGTTCGGCTGGTTCAGGTAGAGGACGTACGGCACGTCCATCAAACGCGCCGCCCACCAGGCGATCCACGCGCTCGGCTGGTTGCAGGCGACGATCGCGTCTACGCCGCGGAACCGCCACGCATAAACAGGCATGAGCAACGACGTGGCGGCCATCTGGACGGCTTCCCGGTAAGGCAACCAGCCGGGGAGCTGGGGCAGGAAGGTCCGCACATGAACTTCTCCGATCAGGTCGGGGTAGCAGCGCGAAGCGTCGACGGTCGGGGCATAGCACTCCACCTGGTAGCCGCGCCGGCGTAAACCCAGCACTTCTTCGATCACGATTCGCTCTCCCCCACCGGAGTAGGTGAAGCCGCAGTGAAAGACTGCGATCCGACGCGGCCCGCCCGCGCGCGCCCGACGGCGCCCGCCGACCAAAAGAAAGCTCAGCAGCCCAAGCCCCAGGGCGTTGCCTGCCGTGATGGCGTGGTACAGCACGATCGCGCCTGCCGCGACCGCCGGCCCAAGGCCGAGCCCTCCGCCCAGGACCAGGGCACCCGCGACCTCGAGGTTGCCGAGATAGCCAGGCCCTGCTGGTACCGCAAAGCTCAACAGGATCGCCGGATAAGCGGCCATCGCCTTCAGCGGCGGGACGGGCACGCCGACGGCTGCGAACAGCAGTGTGAAGTTGAACGCGTCGAACACGAGCGCGACCACGGT
>JBOHUP010000169.1:0-4022 GCA_050734615.1 Candidatus Dormibacteraceae bacterium
CTTCAGGTCTGGATGCATGTCGGGCTCATCGGCGTGGGCAGGATCGGCGCTTTTCACGCGCGTCAGCTTGGGGACGATGAGCTGGTTGACCGCTTGACCCTCACCGACGCCGACTCGGGCCGGGCGATCAGGGTGTCC
Organism: Candidatus Dormibacteraceae bacterium; assembly: GCA_050734615.1. Taxonomy (GTDB): domain Bacteria; phylum Chloroflexota; class Dormibacteria; order Dormibacterales; family Dormibacteraceae; genus DASXBJ01. The sequence continues at coordinate 139 of JBOHUP010000169.1, forward strand.
GCCGAGCTGGGGGCCGCCGTCGCCGACAACCCTGATGCCTTGCTCGCCTGTGACATCGATGCCCTGGTGATCGCGGCGGCAACCCCGGCCCATGCCGAACTGCTGCACCGGGCGGTGGAAGCATCCATCCCGACCTTCTGCGAGAAGCCGATCGCCCTGGATTTGGCCGCTACCGATGCGGTGATCGAACATGTGAAGCGGTCCCGCACGTTCGTCCAGATCGGTTTTCAGCGCCGGTTCGACCCCGGGTACCGATCGGCCCGGGACGCCGTCACGTCGGGAGCGATCGGCGACGTCCACCTGGTCCGAATGGCCACACACGACCCGGCGCCTCCGCCGGAGGCGTATGTCGCGGAGTCGGGCGGCATCTGGCGTGACCTGGCGATCCACGACTTCGACATCGCCGGTTGGGTGGTCGGCCGGCCGATCGTCGAGGTGTACGCGGACGGAGCGGCGCACGACCCCCTGTTCGCCCGGCACCAGGACGTTGACGCCGCCTGCGCCCTCCTCAGATTTGACGGCGGGGCGATCGGCGTGGCCACCGCGGCGCGCAACGACCCTCGAGGCTATGACGTGAGGTTGGAGGTCTTCGGGTTGCGGGACAGCGTGACGGTCGGTTGCGATGCTCGAACGCCGCTGCGGTCGCTCGAACCCGGCGTGCCGGCGCCCGCGCAGCGCGGCTACGTCGATTTCCTGGATCGGTTCCAGGGTGCGTATCGCGCCGAGCTGCACACGTTTCTGGCCGCGGTGAAGGACGGCGCCGAAAGTCCGTGCACGGTCGAGGAGGCGCGACAGGCCCTGGCGGTGGCCCTGGCGGCGGACCGCTCGCGGCGTGAGCGCCGTCCGGTCCGGCTGGAAGAGGTCGGATGACGATCACCAAGCCGAAGGTGGCGGGCGCGCCCACCTCGTGGGGGGTGATCGAGCTTTCGAGCTGGGGCTACCGCATGGCGCCGGACCGCGTGCTGGACGAGATGAGGTCAGTTGGCCTGGAGGCGACGGAGCTGGGGCCGCCGGGCTACTTCCCTGAGGATCCACGCGCGTGCCGTGAGCTACTCGCGCGGCACGGAATGCGGCTGGTCGCGGGCTTTCTCGCCACCGTGCTGCACGACCCGGAAGCCGGCGCGCCCGCCCAGGTGGAGAGGCAGGCGAGGACGCTGCAATCGGCGGGCGCAGAGGTGCTCGTCCTCGCGGCGGCCCTTCCCGGTGACACCTACGACCGTCACGAGGAGCTGTCCGCCGAGGCGTGGCGCGCCATGCGCGATTCGATCGCCGCGGCCGAGGACATCGCGGCCCGCCATGGCCTGCGCCTGGCCTTTCACCCACATGTGGGCACAGCGGTCGAGAACCGCGAGGAGGTGGACAAGCTGCTCTCCACGACCGACGTCGACCTGTGCCTGGACACGGGTCACCTCTACCTCGGAGGCTCGGACCCGGTTCGCCTGGCGGTCGAAGCGGGTGCGCGCATCGGCCACGTCCATTTGAAAGACGTCGCCCAAGATCGCGCGGCGAGAGTACGGTCAGGTGAGCTCACGTACGCGGACGCGGTTCGCAGCGGTCTGTATGTGCCGCTCGGCCAGGGGGGGCTTGATATCGAGGCAGTTGTCAGCCGGCTGAAAGAGGCCGGATACCAGGGATGGTTTGTGCTCGAGCAGGACACGGCGCTGACTGCTGAGCCCGAACCGGCAAGCGGGCCAATCGAGGCGGCGCTGCAGAGCCTGGAGCATTTCCGGCTGATCATTGAGCGCCAGTCAGCACATCACATCAACTGAGGAGGAGTTATGAGTCGAACACGGGGAGTCATCTGGTTGGCTGCCTTGTGCTTGTTTGTGGCCGCGTGCAGCAGCGGCAGCACTTCGAGCAACTCCCCGTCGCCTGGGTCGGCGTCGGGCGGCAGCCTGCATTTCTATTTCGTGACGCATGGCGACAACGGCACGTTCTGGTCGGTGGTCCAGAAGGGCGAGACCCAGGCGGCAAGCGACCTGGGCGTCTCGGTCAACTACCAGGGGAGCAACAACGACGACACGCAGGAATGCCAGTTCATCAGCGCGGCAGAGACCGCCAAGCCTGACGGTCTGGTCGTCTCGCCACACAGCCAGACGGTGCTCGACTGTGCCAAGGCGGCCGCGGGCCAGGGCATTCCGCTGATCCTGATCAACAACTGCGGCGCCACGGCCTCGGGGCAGAGCTACATCGCGTACTCGGGCGCCATCACATGCGTGGGCCAGCCTGAGACCGCGGCCGGGCAGGAGGCAGGCGCGCGTTTGAAAGCCGACGGCGGGACCAAGCTCCTGTGCGTCATCCATGAGGCAACCAGCACCGCCCTGCGCGACCGGTGCACCGGAGCCAAGGCGGGATTCGGCGGCAATGAGAAGGACCTGGTCATCGACAACGCCAAGGCGAACGTTTCCTCCGCCACGGCGACGCTCCAGGCGGCCCTCACCGCGGACCCGAGCATCGACGCCATCCTCGCGCTCGACCCTGACGTGGCGACCAACATCGTCGAGGCCGCGGTGGCGGGGGCAAGCTCCAAGGCAAAGATCGCGACCTTCGACGTGAGCTCCGGCGTCGTGAGCGGCATCCAGTCAGGGAAGATCGACTTCGCGATCGACCAGCAGCAATACCTGCAGGGCTACCTGCCGATCGTCTTCCTCAAGCTCTTCAAGCAAAACGCGAACACCGTCGGCGGCTTCGACACGGTCAAGAGCGGTCCGGGGATCGTCGACAAGACCAATGTCTCGACGGTTGCGAGCCTGACCGCAAAGGGCACTCGATAGAAGGACATCCACTCACCGGGCCGGTTCGCCGGCCCGGTGACGGCCATTTCAAGGAAGATCAGGAAAGCATGAGCGTCACCAGCGCGCAGCCAGTGCCCAGCCCGGCTTCGACCCCCGCGGACGAGCGCGTCGCGCGAGTCAGCCTATTGGTCAAGCTCCTGCAGCGGCCGGAGCTCGGCGCGCTCATCGGCGCTGCCGGCGTGTACCTGCTGTTCGCCACAGTGGACGCCACGCCAGGTCACCTGTTCACCTCCATCGGGGGCATGCAGAACTGGACGGACGCCGCGTCGACCTACGGGATCATGTCGGTGGCCGTCGCGCTCCTGATGATCGGGGGCGAGTTCGATCTGTCGGCAGGCGTGATGACCGGGACCAGCGGCCTTCTGCTCGGCATGCTGATCACGCGGGACCAGGTGAACGTGTGGCTGGGTATCGTGCTCGTGCTCGTCTTCGCGGGGATCATCGGCGTGATCAACGGGCTGCTCGTGGTGAGGACCAAGCTGCCCAGTTTTATCATCACGCTGGCCACGTTCTTCGTCCTGCGAGGAGTCGACGTCGGCGTCACACGACTGCTCACCAACACGGTGCGGTTCGACATCTCGGACCAGGCGCCGGGGTTCGCCAGTGCGCAGTCGGTCTTCGGCAGCACGTTTCTCGCGCCCTACAACTTCCAGGACGCCGTTTTGTGGTGGATTGCGGTCACGATCGTGGCCACGTGGGTGCTGACCCAGACGACTTTCGGCAACTGGATCTACGCCGTCGGCGGGGATGCCAACGCAGCCCGCGCCGTGGGTGTGCCGGTCGCCCGCACCAAGTTGATCCTGTTCATGGGCACCGCCATGGCGGCGGCGCTGGTCGGGATCATGGTCGCCCTCCGCTTCAAGGGCATCCAGTCCGGACAGGGCGTCGGCCTGGAGTTCTTCTACATCATCGCCGCGGTCGTCGGCGGCTGCCTGCTGACGGGAGGCTACGGTTCCGCGATCGGCGCGTCATTGGGAGCCTTGATCATCGGGTTTGCGCAGATCGGCATCATCTTCGCGAACTGGGACTCCAACTGGTACTTCACATTCCTGGGCGTGATCCTTTTCATCGCCGTGGGCGTCAACACCC
>JBOHUP010000170.1:0-8557 GCA_050734615.1 Candidatus Dormibacteraceae bacterium
CACCCAGTCCATGCCGCCTTACGACATGTGGTTGAGCGGCCGCTCCGACATCCTGAAGTGGTGGTTCGGACCTGGAATCGGCTGCCAGGGCTCGCGCGTCATCCCGGCCATGAGCGCCAATGGGATGCCGACCTACGGGCAGTACAAGCCCAGCCCGAACGGCGGACACGAGCCATGGGCGCTGCAGGTCCTGGAGATCACTGATGGCCGGATCGGCGAGTTCACCTTCTTCCTGGACACCGCGCGCCTTTTCCCTCTATTCGGGCTGCCGCTCCGACTCGACTCGTAGGAAGGCGGCCAGCCCGCAGAGATCGATCAGCTCATCCAGATGCTCGCTCGCGTTGGCGAGCTTCAGGTCGACCGCATTCCGTCGGGCCGCCAGTCTTAAGCAGGCGATCAGGTCGATGGTCCCCGCGTCGGGTTCGCCCGGCAAGGCACAGTCCAGGATGATCGTGCCGATCTTCATCTACCGGTTAAGACCGCATCCCAGGCTGAAATTAATCGGGCCCCAAGCGGAAATTAGGAATTCGCCTGGCCGGAACGATGAGTTTGTCCGAGCGGGGTGGTCTAAACGACCATGAGAAACACACGCTGGCTGTCGCTGATGGTCCTCTGCACGGGATTTCTGCTGATCGTCGTCGATATGACGATCGTCAATGTGGCTCTGCCTTCAATCCAGCGCGACCTGGCGTTTTCGCCAGCCGGTCTGGCCTGGGTCATCAACGCATACCTGATCGCGTTTGCCGGCTTCTTGCTCCTGGCAGGGCGTCTCGGCGACCTGTTCGGCCGCAAGCGGGAGTTCCTGGTCGGGCTCGGCATCTTCATCTCGGCATCGGTGTTGTGCGGCCTCTCCTTCAACCAGCCCATGCTCATCGCGGCCCGCTTCGCCCAGGGGATCGGCGGCGCGATCAGCTCGGCGGTCATCCTCGCCATGATCGTGACGATGTTTCCGAAGCCTGACGAGCAGGCCAAGGCTTTCGGAGTCTTCAGCTTCGTGGCTTCGGCAGGCGCGGCAGTGGGCTTGCTGGCGGGCGGCATGATCACCCAGGCGGTGAGCTGGCACTGGATCTTCTTCGTCAACCTGCCGATTGGAATCGTCACCGCCGTGGCCTCGCTCAGGCTGCTCGACTCGGACCGCGGGATTGGAATCGGCAGGGGCGCCGACGTCTTGGGCGCGGCCCTTGTCACAGGCTCGCTGATGCTCGGGGTGTACACGATCGTCGAGTCGTCCGCATATGGTCTCGGCTCACGTCGCACCGTCGACCTTGGCGCGGTGGCGCTGGCCTTGATGGCGGCCTTCATCGTGCGCCAGGCGCTCACCAGCAACCCGATCCTGCCGCTGCGCCTTTTCAAATCGTCGAGGCTCTCGGTCGCGAACGTGGTTCAGGCGCTCATGTCGTCCGCGTTCATCGGGTTCTTCTTTCTCGGATCGCTGGACCTCGAGCGCGTGCTCGGCTATGGCCCCCTGGCCGTCGGGCTGGCATTCCTTCCGGTCGCGGCAGTGATGGGCGTCTTCTCGCTCCGCTTCTCAGCCCAGCTGATCAACCGGTTCGGGCCCATGGCGGTGCTGGGCGCGGGCCAGGTGGTCGTGGCGGTCGCGCTCGCGATGCTGGGCTTTGGCCCGATCAACGGCAGCTACGTCGTATACCTGATGGTTCCGCTGGCGCTGCTTGGACTGGGCGGCGGACTGTCGTTTCCCGCGCTGACCATCATCGCGATGTCGGAAACTGGGCCGTCCGACGCCGGCCTTGCCTCCGGCATCCTGAACACCGCCGGCCAGGTTGGTGGCGCGCTGGGGCTGGCGGTGCTGGCGACACTCGCGGGATCGCGAACGCAGAGCCTCGTTCACGAGGGCGCCGGCAACGTCGCGGCACTCGCGGGAGGCTACCACCTGGCCTGGTTGGTCGGAGCGGGAATCGCCCTCGTCACGCTAGTCCTGACGGTTTGGCTTCTCCGATCCAGGACGCCGCTACCGATAGAGATTTCAAACCTCGAGCACGAGGTGGCGGCCTGAGTCTCGATTCGATCTAAGTTCTCAGACCCCAGTCGCCGGTCCTACCTACTCGGAACATCTCCACGCCGTGCGGCGCCACGCTGGCGCTGATTGCACTGGTGGTCTCCGCGACCGCCGAGCTCCACATGTTGAAAAGGAGGTACCCGGGAGCCCTGACCAGCCCGACCTGTGACGCGGTCGTGCTGATCGTCGCCAGTGTGTCGGTCTGGTTGAAAAGGACCACGGCCCTGTCGCCATTGGCCAGTGGCTTGGTGAGCACCCATAGCCCGTTCGCGTTGGCGACCGCATAGCCCTGAAGGCCCAGCGGGTCCTGGTCTGTGGCGATCACCGCTTGGTTGATGAGGATGTTCCTTACGGCGGGCGACATCCTGGCCAGGTCATTGCCTGCGAGCAGAGGAGCCGCCATCTCCGCCCACAGGCTGAATTGACTCTTATATTCGGTGATGCTCATGCCGCCGTTGCCGACCTCGAGCATGTCCGGGTCGTTCCAACCGCCTCGCCCGGCCAGCTGATAGTGGGCGGCGTTGCGAGTGAAGTTGACCACCATGCTTCGATAGGTGTCCTGGCTGTCCTCCGCGGTACGCCACATGCTGGCGACCCGGGGCGCCCAAGTCCATGGGGCCTGGCTCGTGTCGCCGTTGACGTCGAGGACGATCGCGCGCCCGGTGGCATGGAGCGCGTCATGCATCTCGGTGGCCAGCATCTGGTCCACCTGCGGACGAGACATGTGCGGGTAGTTGCGATACGGGACGTCGCACCAGTCCAGCTTCAGGTAGTCGACGGACCAGCTCGCGAAGGTAGCAGCATCTGCCGCGTAGTGCCCATAGCTGCCCGCGGTCGTCCGGGCGCAGTTCTCGACCCCAGCGCTGCTATAGATGCCGAATTTGAGCCCTAACGAATGGATGTAGTCGGCGACGGGCTTGATGCCCTGGGGGAACTTGGCAGGGTCCGGCTGGAGAGCGCCGCGGGAGTTGCGCCAGCGCATGTCCCATCCGCCGTCGAGGTTGACGTACGTGTAGCCTGCCGCCTTCATTCCCGAGCTCACAAGCACCCGCGCCTCGGCCTCGACAGTGGCGGCGGTCACCCAGAGCCGGAAATGGTTGAAGCCGTTCCAGCCCATCGGCGGGATGGGAGCCATTGACGGATCGCTGTAGAGGCTCACCGGGGCGGGAGGCGGCGCTGGCGCGACCGTGTAATGGACAGCGATTGTCGCTGAGACCGGAGGGGACGCCACCAGGGGGGCGGCTGCCATCGGTGGGACCCACCAGTTCGACACGGGGCCGCTGAAAAGCGCGCTGAGGGCAATACAGAGTCCAGCCGAGGCGACGGTGAGAGCGGAAGCGGAGGCTGCGGACAGCCAGCGAGCGGTCCTGGTCACGGTGCGGGCTCGTGGATTGCCCATGCGATGCATATTGTTGCCGGTTTCAACGCAGCTGAGGCGATTTCGATACAGGTCAAGAATTGGGGTGTCGGCGGCCGTTCAGCGGTGAGGATCGCGCCCGCTGAGGCCCATCAGCCGGTCCTGAAGCGGCGCATCATCGGGGACGGCGACGGCCGGTCCATAGACGCCAATCGCCCGCCACGCCTCCATTTCCGGCACGAGCTCGTCCCACATCCCCTGCACCAGCGCGGGTGACAGCTCGGCGCTCACGCCGATCCATCTGGCAATGTCGAAGGCACGAAAACCGCGAAACGAGGTGGTGTGCTTCAGGTACTCGCTGGCGGGAAAGTCGCCATACGAGAGATGGACGACTCTTTCGAGATCTGCCTTTCTCGCGGCCGCGATCGCCCCATCGCTGTATTCCCTGTAATCGACATCCGCATCCGTTTTGACGTGCTCGAATGCGTCGCCGACCTCGGCCATGGTCTTGCCGGCGAGGACATCAGGCACCCAGGCCGAGTCGTACGCGTGATAGTTGACGATCTGACGCAGCGAGGCGTCGCCCTGGCCACCCGTCGCAAACCATTCGGGTTTGCGCTGCGCCCACTGGTCCGGGCGGATCTGATCGACCATGCCGGCCAATGCCTCCTCCGACAGAATGAAAACCTCTCGCGCGCCCATTCGCGACGCTAAGTGTAGGTACGCTGGCTGACTCCCATGTCAAACCGCTACAGGCTCCCCAGGACCTCCCGCGTCTCTTCAACCCCTGCGCGCCAGATGCGCATGACATCCTCGTCGGATCGCTGCCAGAATCCGCCAAACGAGCCTTCGCCGAGACTGGCCCGCACCTGGGCCGGTTCGTCCGACAGCCGCGGTGCAGGCCGCTTCTTGCCTGGAGGCAGCTCGACACCGGTCAACCTGGTCCATGGGAAGTTCTCCATCCATGAAGCGTGTGAGGCGTCAGGGTCGATCTCATGGACGACCCTTGAGGTCTTGGGCGCCTTCCACCAGTCGTGCACGACCACGGCGGGCCCGGCCAGCTCAGCCACCGGCGCGTTTCCGCCGTGGCCGTTGACCAGGAGAAAGCGGCGAAAACCCTGGCCGCGAAGCGAATCCAGCAGCTCCCCGACGAATGCCAGGTACGTCTTGAACGTCACGCTGGGACTGCCCGGAAACGCGGCGAAATATGGTGTGAGGCCGTAGGCCAGCACCGGTAGAACCGGCACGCCGAGCGGCTCGGCGGCTTCGATGGAGACGCGCTCCGCGAGGATGGAGTCGGTCGCCAGCGATAGGTATGCGTGCTGCTCGGTCGAGCCCAGCGGCAGCACGATGCGATCGTCGTGCTCGAGATACTGCTCGAGCTGCATCCAGTTGAGGTCGGCGACCCTCATGCGGGAAGCACTCTAGTCCCAAAGCGTAACCATCGATCGATCTGGCCCGCGCGGTTGCACTCGCGGCATGTGCCCCGAAATCTGGTTCCTGTCCAGGCCTGGTACAAACCAGGACCTGGCCGTCGAGCCAAGCGATAAGAACCACCGCCCAGCCCGCGGCCTCCGCCCGCTGGGCGTATTGCGTCGGCCACCTTTCGCGTTAGGAAGAGGTCGCGAGCCCAGAGGTCGCCCGGATCTGATCTGACGACCGTCCAGAGACGGTGCTTCACGACAATTAACCCCGCGGCGGCTGGGCGGTCGCCAGTGCCCCAGTAGCTTGAGGCCGAGTCATCGGGCCGAAGCTGGTTACCCACGAGTCATTGCGCGCCATGTGGACTGACGCGCCCGGGGGGAGGGGCACCTTGCAGCTGTTTTCTTCGTCGTTGCTCGCGCTTGCCCGGAACGTCCGGGCGATCGGGACCATGGCCGCGGCCATCATGGCGATCTCGATCACGGTCGTCAGCGGCGGTGGCTGGCAGCCGCTCATCACCGCGACCGCCCAGGTAAGCGCGAGCAATCGAACAACGCTCGGGCCCCCAACAAGCTGCGGCAACGCCGCGGCCGCGGCAACCAGCTGCACGCCAGTGGGATCGACGCTGGTCGAGCAAGCGCCCGCGCGGGTCGCGGTTCCGAGCGGGGCACGCCAGTGCCCGGGTTCGGGCTCGGGGGCGAGCTGCGTGGACGAGGTACCTGCCCAGCCCGAGCCGGGCATCGCCTCGTTGCCGGAGGGCATGACCCGATGCCCCGCGGATCCGGCGAAACCAAGTCTGACGGCGCCCGGTGCGTGCAGCTCGATTTCCGATCCGGGCTCGCCCAATACTTCGCCGGCCGAGCCAGCAGTCCCGCCTGATTCGACCACCGGAGCGGTAGTGCTGCGGGCGAACCCTGGGATCCAGCTGTCGGCGGACAGGACAACGCTCGCGCCCGGGGACAGGATGCTGTTGACGGCAGCCGCCGACATCAACGTGACCGGAACGCCGTGGGCGATCGAGATCTTCGATCAGTCGACACAGACCCTGGTCGGCGCGTGCTCGCAGGCCAGCTCGTGCCAGGTCGCTTTTGGGGCGAGTGCCGGCATTCACACCTTCATCGCCTATGCCGCAGCCCCATCGTCGACGATTCCAGTCGCCGGCATCAGGTCCACCTCAAATTCGCTTGATGTCCGGTGGCTTGGAGTGAAGCTGGCGGCCTCGTATCCGTCCATCGTCGGCCCGGGGCAGGCCGTGACGCTGACGGCCACCTCCGCTGTGGAGGTGAGCAGCATCGGCTACCTGATCGAGCTCAGGGACGCGACGACGGGCGAGCTCCTCACCTTCTGCAGCCGAGGCAATGCCTGCAGCGCTGCTCTCGCCGAACCGGACGCCGGCGCTCACTCGATCGTCGCCATCCTGACCCCGATTGACACCGTTCATGCGTCGCAGCCCGTCGAGGTGAGGTCGGACCCCATAGCGGCCACGTGGCTGAGCGTCGCACTGAGCTCGACCACGACCTATCCAGAGCAGGGCGGGACGACATGGCTCGCGGCTTCGGCCAACGCGGATCTCAGCCTTACGCCTTGGGCTATCTACATCTATACGAGCCTGGGGCAGCTGGTGGGCGGTCCGTGTCAGTCCGCCACCTGCAATGCCAAAGTGAGTGTGCCCACCCACGGCCGTCCGTCGTTCTTTGCCGAGATCGCTCGCGACGTCCAGACCAATGCCGAGCCCGGCAGCTTCGCGGACAGCTCCGTGCGGACCGATATCCAGGTCCGATCCGCGATCTTCAACCCGGTCAGGATCCTGTGGGGCGTTGATTCGTGCGCCTCTTTCACAGAGGACTACGGGCAGGGCGCCCTGCTGCCCCAGGTCATCTCCAGGCTTGGCGTCCCCGATTTCTGGGCTCGATACCTGCCGACCACCGGCAGCTGCGCTGCCCTAAGCGCTGACGAGATCACGGCCGCGCGAAGCCTTCACATGGGCATCCTTCCCATCTACAACGACTACGACTGCTCGGCGGTCAGCGGCTATCCGGCCGGCGCTGCATACGGCGCGGCCGCGGAGCAGATCGCTCAGGCCGACCAGATCCCACTGGGAACCGGGATCGCAATCGACATCGAGCCGCCAGGAGACCAGTGTCCCGGGTCAGGCAACGTGGACGCCGCATTCGTGACGGGCTGGTATGACGCGATATCCGCTGGTGGCTATACACCGGTCTATTACGGAAACACCACCCCCGGCAGCGCCTTTGGTCAGGCCTGGTGCGCAGCCGTGGCGCAGCTTCCGGGGATCGCGTCGAGCTCATACCTGTGGTCGTTCGAGCCGAACCTGCCTGGATTTTTTGCGAAGAGGTACGCTCCGGCGTTCGCCCCTTACTACAGCGGGTGCGGCGGACACTACGATGCGTGGCAGTATCAGATCAGCGACGGCTCGACGCCGATCGTCGACCAGGACGAGCTCACCAACCAGTTTCCCCTCTGGTACCCGTAAGCCGGTAGCGGACCCGGCGCCTGTCACGCTATCCGGCATGAAGCTATACGGCGAGCTGGCGGATTGGTGGCCGGTGTTCTCAGATCCCATGGAGTACCGCCGCGAGGCGGCGCACATCGCTCGAATCCTTAATAAGTCGACCCGTCCCGCGCCGCACACCGTCCTCGAGCTCGGATCGGGCGGGGGCAGCAGCGCCCTGCACCTCAAGGGCCGTTTCGCGATGACGCTGGTCGACATATCCCCGCGGATGCTCAGGGTGAGTCGAAAGCTCAACCCCGAGTGCGAGCACATCAAGGGCGACATCCGCACGCTTCACCTCGGCCGGACCTTCGACGCAGTCTTGGTTCATGACGCGATCTGCCATATGACCTCCGAAGGCGATCTGCATGCGGCGATGCAAACCGCATACGAGCACAGCCGCCCGGGTGGCGTGGCGCTTTTCGTCCCGGACTTCGTGCGCGAGACGTTTGTCGAGGGAACCGATCAGGGCGGATCCGACGCCGCTGGAAGGAGCGTGCGGTTCCTGCAGTGGATCGTTGATCCCGACCCGGACGACACGTCTTACCTGATCGACTTTGCCATCCTGCTCCGCGGCCGCAACGGTGAGGCTCGCGTCGCGCACGATCGCCACGAGCAGGGTCTGTTCCCGCGGAGGCAATGGCTGCGGATGCTGCGTGAGGTCGGCTTCAAGGCGGATGTCATTCGAGACGGTGAGATCCGAGAGCTCTTCATTGGATTGAAACCGCAGGTATACAGCGGAGGCCGGCGCAAGTCTCTTCGATAATCAGTCCGGCGAAACAGCGCGACACATGCAGGCGTTGGACACCACTGATGACAGGACGAATCTTGCTCATCGCAATCCATCGCGACGGGTTTTGCTGCCGCGCCCGCGTTGATGCGTGAAAAATATCATGCGATTCCCCATTGACAGGAGTGGGGCCATGCGAGTATCACAACAACCTGTAAGGCGATGTTGCTCGTGGTTGCCACCACAGAGGCGACGACCCAAATGCGAGCCAGCACACCTTTTCAATAATCGTTTCAGGACCCGCCAGAGCAAAAAGAACTCTTACCGGGTTCTCATCACTGGAGAAGGAGGTACACCATCATGGCCGCGAAGAAGAAGGCTGCGAAGAAGCCAGCTGCCAAGAAGAAGGCCGCGAAGAAGAAGTAATTACTTCTTCTCAGGTTTTCTAATCGTTAGCGCCGGGGTTCTGTGGCCCCGGCGTTTTTCATGTCTCGCCCTTGGGTCTTTTTGGTTCCGACC
>JBOHUP010000171.1:0-4708 GCA_050734615.1 Candidatus Dormibacteraceae bacterium
CCCATACACCGGCGGGCGTACCTATGACCTGCTGCCCGCGGGCGCCACGGGTCACTACTGGGCGAACGGGATCCTGATGTCGAGCACCCTCACCTAGACGCGTCGAAAGACTTCGACTGGCGAGGCCTTCGTCACAGCGTTACGAGACTTCCTCTTCCTCCACGAGTCGCAGATGACCGCTCACATCGAGGCCAAGGTGACGCGCGAAGAACCCGGCGACCCGCTCTACATACAGCGGGCGGTCGGCGAAGTACCCGCCGGTGTGCGGCGCCCCCTGGACGATCCAGATCTCGCGCGGCCCGCGGTAGGCGTCATATAGGCGCCGGCTGTGGTTGACCGACGTGATCGCGTCGGCGCCACCGTGGATGAAAAAGAGCGGACGCGGCTCGAGCGAGCTGAGCATGTCGATGGGACGGCAGTCCGACAGGCGGCATCGGGTGCGCAGCCACAGCATCAATCCGGCGAGCCACACGAACGGGGTGCCCGGAAGCTTGCTTGCGCTGCGCACGTTTTCGACCAGCAGCCCGCGCAGGTCGCTGAACGGGCTGTCGAGGACGAGAGCCTGAACTCCCGGCTCGCCGGCCGCGCCGAGCACGGACACGACGGCCCCCATCGAATAACCGAGCAGGCCGATGCGCGCGCTCGGGATGCGCTTGCGTGCAAAAGCGATCACGGCCTGCAGCTCCAGGACCTCTTTGATCCCGAACGTGACAGGCGCCCGATCGCTGCCGAGCATCCCGCGATACGAATAGAGGATCACGTTGAAACCTTTGCGCCACAAGGCGACCGTGATTCCCAGCGCGCTCTGACGCTGTCCCTTGTGGCCGCCCGACACGATGACCGTCTGAGGCGAGCCCGGCTGGCGAAAATGCCAGGCGCCGAAACCTATGCCGTCGGCGGTGACGAGCTCGACTTCCTCGTAATCGGCCTGGAACTCGAAGGGTGTGAACGCAAAGTCGTCCATCGCGACAGATCGGGCGGGCACGAATGCGCGCCTGTACAGCTGGTACGAAAGCGCCACGTAGACCAGCAGGAGCAGGAGGAAGGCCGCCACCACCTCGAGCAACGGAGCCACCTTCCCGAAGCTTATCCCGAACGCGGCCGGCTGGTCTTCGCGGGCTGGGCGGGTCGCCCGCTGAGGCCTTCCTCGTAGCGCCCCAGCACGAACAGCAACAGGCTGAGCCGGTTCAGCCAGCGCCTCACCTGGGGATTCGCCAGGCCCTGCGCGCGCTCCAGAGTCAGACATCGGCGCTCGGCGCGACGGACCACCGCGCGAGCGAGATCGAGGGCGCCCGAGGCCGGCGTCGCGCCGGGAAGGATGAATCCGTCGGGCATGGTGACCTCCGCTTCGAGCTCGGAGATCAGCGTCTCGAGCCGGGTGACGTCCGCGTCCCTGGTCGTGGCGAACCGTGCCTCCGTGTCAGGGTTCGTGCCCAGCTCCGCGCCCACCGAGTACAGGCCACGCTGCAGCTCCTCGCAGATCGACCGGACCCGCTCATAGGACGTCAGCGACTTGGCCAGGCCCAGCGCGCTGGAACCCTCGTCGACCGTGCCGAACGCTTCGATTCGTGCGTCGTCCTTGGCCGCACGGCCGCCACCAAGCAGGCCCGTCGTTCCGTCGTCGCCGGTGCCCGCCAGCGCGAGCATCTTCTTCTTGCGGGGCGAAGTCATTTGCCTTGGCCTATTCGAAGACGCGGCCGAGCTCGTAAAGCTCTTTCGGCACGCGTCGCGTCGCCTCGACGACATCGGCGAGGGCGACGACTTCCACGTCACCGTTGCGCCGAATGGGGATCACGCCGCTCTTCCCGGCGGCGATCAGCTCGACCGCCGCGACGCCGAGGCGAGTCGCCCACAAGCGGTCGGTGGGCGACGGTGAACCGCCGCGCTGCAGGTGACCGAGCACCGTGACCCTGGTCTCGAATCCCGTCTCGCGCTCAATGCTGCTCGCGAGAAGGTCGCCGATCCCCCGCTTGGCCAGCCTGATGTGGCCGAAGGCGTCCTTCTCCGCCTGGCCGCCGGCCTCCTGCTCAAGCTCGGGGACCTTGGCGCCTTCGGCGACGACGATGATGCTGAACAGCTTGCCGTCCCCGCGCCGGCGATACAGGTGTGCGACGACAGCCGCGAGCGTGAACGAAAACTCCGGGATGATGATCAGGTCGGCGCCGCCGGCCAAGCCGCCGATCATGCCAACCCAACCGGTGTCGCGGCCCATCACCTCGACCACCATCACGCGGTGGTGCGCCGAAGCGGTCGTGTGAAGCCGGTCGAGGGCCTCGGTCACCACGCCGACCGCTGTGTCGAAGCCGATGCAGAACTCGGTCACTGAAAGGTCGTTGTCGATCGTCTTGGGCACGCCGACCGTCGGGAAACCCGCAGCGTGGAGAGCCGATGCCACGCTCAGCGTGTCGTCGCCCCCGATCGGCACGAGCGCGTCCACGCCATTGTGCCGTAGGGCCGCGATGACCCGCGGGATCCCATCCTTCTCTTTCAGAGGGTTGGTGCGCGAGGTGCCCAGGATGGTGCCGCCCAGGGGAAGGATGCCGCGCACGTCGGCCGGCGTGAGCTCCTCGATGAGTCCCTCTTCAAGGCAGCCGGCCCATCCGTTCTGCACGCCGCTCACCTGGTGACCGAGCTGGAATGCCCGCCGTGCCACCGCCCGGATCGCCGCGTTGAGGCCGGGCGCGTCTCCTCCGCCCGTGAGCACTCCGATGCGCATCAGAAGATAGGTTAACCGGCCTCTTCCGGGTTGAGCTTGGCCAGGAGGTCGGCGAGCGAAAGCTCCGCGAGTGAGGTGACGATGAGGTCCGCGCGCGTCAGGTCGAGGCCGGAGGTGATCGAGTTGGGGATCGCCACGCAGCGCAGGCCCGCGCTCTTCGCTGCAGCGATTCCGTTGGGTGAATCCTCGATCGCGAACGCCTCGCTGGGTTCGACGCCGAGGCACCCGAGCACCGCAATGTAGAGGTCGGGCTCGGGTTTGGCGTTGACCACGTCGTCCCTGCACCGGAGGCAGTCGAAGCGGGCGAGGATGCCAAGACGCTCCAGGTGGCCGCCGACCCATTCGCGGGTGGAGCTGGAGGCCACCCCGAGCCGGAGACCCGCCGCCCGTCCCTCGTCGATGAGCTCGACGACTCCCGGCAGGACCTTTTGGGCCAGCACCATCTCGGTGCGACGGCCGATTCGCTGCTCGAGGACTTCCCTGGGCAGGGTCCTGCCCAGCCGCTCTTCGAGGTGGCGCTGGGGGTGGAAGCCGGTCGTGGTCGAGCCGACGATCTGGACCCAGCGCTCGAACGGCAACTCCTCCCCATGCGCCTGGTAAACCTCGACCCACGATCGATAGACGGGCTCCTCGGTGTCGAGGATCAAGCCGTCGAAATCGAAGACGATCGCGCGGATCATGGCCGCAAATGTACCGATCGAGGGACCAATTGCTTAGGATCGCCGTGCCATGACCCTGGGTCGATCTTGATGTCCGACGCCAAGTCCTACGAGGTTACGCCTCACTCAGACCGGATGGCCTCCATCGGCTGGGTGGGGGCCGCGCTCTCCGGCCTCGCGCTGGTCCTGGTCTCCTTGACCATGTTCATCCTGTTCGGGATCCTCGACGCGCACTACCGCACGCTGGGTGACATCTTCAACCCCGACCCCTCTGCGGCGGCGGGGACCCTGGGCCTGGCGGGCGGAGCTGAGGGCGTGACGCTGAGCATCGTCATCGTCGCGGTGATGTTCGGCATCCAGGGCACCTCGTCTCGTTATTCGCCGCGGATCATCGGGATCTTCACCCGCAACGCCCTCAACGCGCTGGTCCTCGGCTTCGCGCTCGCTTCGATCCTCTACACCTTCCTCGTCCGCTCTGAGGTCACCGCGAGCTACGTGCCGAAATTGAGCGTGGGCATGGCCGTGTTGATGGCGCTCATCAACTTCGCGATTCTGTTTCCGTATGTCGGCTACATCTTCGAGGTGATGCGCGCCGAGACGCTGGTCGCGGGAATCATGCGCCGCGCCCAACGCCAGCTTCGGCACGCCGCCACCAGACCGGCGGACCGCCGCCAGCGCGACGCCTTGATGACATCGGTCGCCCAGGTGACGGACATAGCCTTCGGCTCCATCCAGCTGGGCGACATGCCGGTGTGCGTCATGAGCATCGAGGTGCTCGGCCAGTTCATCGCCAGGGACTACCTTCCGAAGAAAGGCAGGTTCAGCCCCGACTGGTTCAAAGTCGGGCATGCCGAACTGCCAGGCGCTTCGGACCAGATCATCGCGGAGGTCAACCGGGCTGGGACCTGGTTCTCGTATTCGATCTTGTCAATCTTTGTCGACATGGTCGGCCTGACACCGATTCATCGCAAAGAAGCGGTGCATGCGATCGCGGTCGCCACCCGTCACGTCGGCCTGGCGGCCATCGACGTCGGAGACGCCGAGTTGGCCGAGCTCTGCCTGCGCTTCTTCAACACCTACCTGCGGACGGCCATCAACCGTTCGGCGCCGACTTTTGCGTCCGGCATCATGAATGAGTTCCGGCGCTTTGCCATCGGTTCGCTCGAATGGCGGCCCGATCTCGCCGTCGAGGCGGCCGCGCACCTTCTTCGCTACGGCCGCCATTTCGACGAGGCGGGAATGCCCGCGATCTTCGGGGCGGCGGCAGAGGACGTGGCGGACCTTGCGATAGAAGCCCGCGCCCACGACCCAGAGGTCACGAGGCGGCTGGCAC
>JBOHUP010000172.1:0-2934 GCA_050734615.1 Candidatus Dormibacteraceae bacterium
GGCGCGCGCTGCATGAGCCACGCCCAGCGCATCATCTCGGCCTGCAGGTGGACCGGGTCCTCATCGCCGATGCCGCTCTGCTCCAACGGCAGCCCGTGCAGGCGCTTGAGCACATCCACCGCGGAACTGGCGATGTCGACAGCCTTCTGCTCGACCCCGGCTTGCTCGATCCGCATCCCCTCGACCGCCTCCATGAGGATGAACGGCCGCCCGTCGATCACCGGGTCGACGCTCTGCACTGGGATCGCGGGGGTGGGGAGGCCCGCGGAATGCAGGGCGGCCATGATTCGGCCCTGGCGTAGGACGTCGGCCGGCCCTGCGATGCGCGCGTTGGGCGGCGGCAGGCGCAGGACGTAGCGCCGCACCGCGCCGTCATCCTCGAGCGAGACGAAGTACGTGAAGCCCGAATGACCTTCGGGGATGGGATCGATCGAGATGACCCGCAGCCCAGGGCGGCCGAGCCGCGCCCGGCACTCGCGCTCGAGGTCGGCCCGGATGTGCTCGGTCATTCGAGGTGCGCCACGTCGCCGAAGGTACCCACGGTGCGCCGGTCACCCAGCGCGCGCACGATGCTGATGCTCGTGAAGTACGGAAGCACGCGAAGCTGGCGCGGGGCAAGGTTGAGCACATCGCTGAGGTACGCGATGAGTGCGGCGCCGTGGCTGACCATGACGACGCGGTGCCCCTCATGTTCGCGAACCGCATCGTCGATCGCGGCGCGCATCCGGGCGATGACCTCAGTGGAGTCTTCTTTGAAGTTGAACTCTCCGTCCTCGCCGATATCGAGGCCCATCTCGACCAGCCGTTCGTCCGCGTGCACATCGGGCGTGATCGCGTGCGCGGTCTCCATGGCACGGCGGAGCGGGCTCGAATAGACGCCGGCGTGCCGGACGCGCCGCACCCGCTCGGCCAGGCGCGCGGCCTGCTGACGCCCGAGGGTGCTGAGGGGCGGATCCTCGGCCACGGTGAGGTCCTGGTAGCAGTCGGCGTGGCGGACGAGCCAGATCTCGGTCACGCCTTGGACCCCGATCAAAAAGGCCGATTCGAGGGAGCGCATTGCCCCGGTGAGCTGATCCGAGCCGGCTGCCACGGCTAACATTCGAACACATGCTCCGGGTTGTGGGCATCGTCGCCCTCCTCGTCCTAGCAGCCTGCGACTCAACTGCAGTCAAGACGGTGCCCTCGCCGTCGCCGGTCATCCCGGCCGGGAACTGGTCGCAGAGCCTCACGTTCCAGGGCGACGTGCCGGGCCAGATGACCGGGATCGTCCCCGACACGGTGACGCAGCAGAGCACGTGCACCGGCTCACGGACTCACAACGGAGAAACGTGGTCGACGACGTTCTTCGGCACCCTCGACGCGACCGGCCAGCAGTGGGAGGTCATCTTCCTGATTCAGAACTTCCGCGGCCCTGGCACCTACCAGAACAGCGACGCCACGATTCAGCTGCAAACGCCCGACAGCGCGCAGGTGTGGCGCAGCTTCGCCGCCGACAAGGTCACCTTCACCGTTGTACGCAGCCAGCAGGCGGGGACGATCGACGCGCACCTGACCAACGCGACCACCGGCAAGACCAGCGCCGAGCACATCAGCGGCCAGTGGAACTGCAAGGGTTGAT
Organism: Candidatus Dormibacteraceae bacterium; assembly: GCA_050734615.1. Lineage (GTDB taxonomy): Bacteria > Chloroflexota > Dormibacteria > Dormibacterales > Dormibacteraceae > DASXBJ01. The sequence goes on from JBOHUP010000172.1 coordinate 1,619, forward strand.
CTGACGATGGAGATTCGCTTCGACGGCCACTGCTTCGGCTGCGGCCCGCTCAACCTCGAAGGTCTGCGCCTGTCGTTCACGCCGGGCCCCGACGGCTCGGTGGCGGAGTTCGAGGTCCCCGACCGATTTCAGAGTTGGGCGGGGATGGTGCACGGCGGCGTCATGGCACTGATGCTGGACGAGGCGGTGGGGTGGGCCGCGTGGCATCAAGGCCACCCGGGAGTCACAGGCCGCCTCTCGGTGAGCTACCGGCGCCCCCTGCGGCTGGGGGAACCGGTTCGGATAGTCGGCAAGGTGGACAGGGTGCGGCGCTCGCTGGTGTACGTGACCGCGTTCATAGAAAACCGACAAGACCACTCCCGAATAGCGGATGCCACGGCGACCCTGATGGAAGCGACTGCGACGGTAGACGTTGGCTGAGATCACAAGCCCGAGGCGCGTCCCGGTCGCATAAGCTCAATTCAGATGTCCACCATGGCGATGCGGCGGATGCTGGACCGCATCCAGAACCACAACTGGCTGCGCCTCGGCTTGGTCGCTGTGCTGATCCTGGGCGCCGTCGTGGTCTCAGCCGTCCTCGAGGGAGATCTGCCCGAGTTCGTGAGCGCCGGCACCAGAGGCCTGCGTCTGTTCTTCCGGCACCACAGCTACCTCCCGGGCTTCGGCCTCCTGTACGTGGAGGAATCAGGCATCCCGCTGCCGGCTCCAGGCGACGTCTTCGTCCTGTACGTCGGCGCGCATCTGCCCAAGAACCTCTTCGCGTACCTGGCCGCCTGGCTGGGCCTGATCCTGGCTGTCGTGCTGGGCGCGACCAACCTGTTCTTCATCTCGAGGCGATACGGCCGCAGGCTCGCGGAGGGCCGGTTCGCCGCCTACGTCCACCTGAGCCCGGAGCGCCTGGAACAGGCCGAGAAGTGGTTCAAGCGGTATGGCGTCCTGGCGATCATCTTCGGCCGCCACATCCCGGGCTTCCGGGTGCCGATCACCGTGGCGGCAGGGGTGCTGCGGGTGCCGTACCGGCTTTTCGCACCGAGCGTGGCGGTCTCAACAGCAATCTGGGCGGGAGTGGTGATCATCATCGGCATCAACTTTGGCAACCGGCTCGGGGAGTTCCTGAGGCTCCACAGCTGGATGTACCTGATCTGGGCCGGGATCGTGGTGGCGCTGGTCGCGATCGTATTCCTCAGTCAGCGCGCGCAGCGGGCGCGGGGCCGGCCGGTGAGTGACCCGGTCGCCCGGTAGAATCGACACCTCGCAACGCGAAGTCGGGGGCTGGCGCAGTTTGGCAGCGCGCACGGTTCGGGACCGTGAGGCCC
>JBOHUP010000173.1:0-2580 GCA_050734615.1 Candidatus Dormibacteraceae bacterium
GCTGCTCATCGACCACGCGCGGGTTGAGATCAACCGACGCTTCAACATCAAAATCGAGACTGAGGTCGAGCTGGTGGGGAGCTGGCGATGAAGATCGCGGTGCTGCGCGGAGGCAGGTCGGCCGAGCGCGAGGTGTCACTGCGCTCAGGTGGGCAGGTCGAGAAATCGCTGCATGAGGCCGGTCACGACGTCACCGCCATCGACCTCGACCTGAATACGTGGGACGTCCTTCGTGATGGCGCCTTCGACTGCGTGTTCAATGCGCTGCACGGCCGGCTTGGCGAGGACGGGACGGTCCAGGGCTTGCTCGAGCTGCTCGGTATCCCGTACACGGGCTCCGGTGTGCTCGCCTCGGCGCTGTGCATGGACAAGGCGAGATCGAACAAGGTGATGGCCGGCGCCGGCCTGCACGTTCCGGAGTTCGAAGAGCTCGAGATGAAAGAGGGCGTGGCCGGCGAGTTGGTCGAGCGCCTGGTGGCCCGATTCGGGTTTCCGCTCGTGATCAAACCCGTGCGGGAGGGGTCGACCATCGGCCTCACCATCGCCAAGGACGCCGATTCGGTCGCCAGTGGACTGGTGCTCGCCGGGCGCTACGACCGCCGCGTCCTCGCCCAGAGATTCGCGCGCGGCACGGAGATCACCGTCGGTGTGCTCGCGACCCCGGACATGCAGGTGTTGCCCACGCTGGAGATCGTCAGCGACAACCCGGTGTACGACTATGACGCCAAGTACACAGCCGGCAAGTCGCACCACATCATCCCGGCGCGCATCCCCGCCGCGGCGCGCGTCGCCGCGTCCGACGCAGCAGGCCGCGCGTTCACCGAGCTCGGCTGCTCCGGCATGGCGCGAGTCGACATGATCGTGGACCGGGACGGAACACCGTGGTTGCTGGAGGTCAACACCGTTCCCGGTCTGACCGAGCTGTCCCTGCTGCCCGACGCCGCTCGCGCCGCCGGCATCGAGTTCAGTGAGCTGTGCCGGCGCCTCGTCGACCACGCCGTGGGTCGACACCAACGGCGCATTGGGCCGACCGGCGTATGAGGTTTCGCCGGCGCCGCTCCCTGGTCTCGCGGTTGGGCCCGCGGCGAACGCTCGAGGCCAGCGAGCCGCTCAAGGGCCAGCTGTGGACGCGTTCGGAAAGGGCGCTCCGCGAGCCGGAGGTCCACTGGGTGTGGCGCGCCCTCGCCGTCGCCGCCGCCGGAGCCGAAACGATCCTGCTCGGCTGGCTGTGGCTCGGCCCCGCATTGTCGATCCAGACGGTGAACGTGACCGGCGCCCATCACATGAGCGCCGACCAGGTCGCGCGGGCAGCCGGTTTCGGCGATGGTGCATCGGTGATCTCGATCGACGGGGAATCCAGCCGCGAGCAGCTCCTGAACCAGGTGTGGATCCGGACCGCCACGGTGCAGCCGGAGCTGCCCGGCACAGTCGTGATCCAGATCGGGTAGTGGGAGCCGATCGCCGCGTACCACGCGGGCAAATCGACCAAGCTCTACTTGCTTTCCAACCAGGCTGTCGTCCTCGGCCCGACCGCCTCCGACGGCGGGCTGGTCGACGTGCAGGGCCCAGCCGGCAGCGACCCGCGGGTCGGCGACAAGCCCCTCGACCCGCAGCTCCTCGTCGCGCTGGTGAACATCCAGCGAGACTTCCCGGCGATGATCGGGCAGCAGGTCTCCGGCTTCATCTTCGACTCGTGCGGCGATCTAACCCTCCTCGCCAAACGTGGCTGGAGAGTTTACTTTGGCCGCGTGCTGACTCCCGAGGAGTTCCTCTCCCTCAAAGCCAAGCTCGCCGCGCTCAAGGCGATCGCCGGGAGCACAAGCGTCGACTACAACTCGCTTGACCTCGAGTATGTCAACGTCATGAACCCATCCGAGCCCGCCGTCGCGTACAAATCGCTAGAACCCCACGCGCCGACCCCCGGGCCCGGCGCCACCGCCCAACCGTCGCCGAGCCCTGCCCCAACATGCAAGTGATCGTCATCGCGGTCCTGTTCGCCCTGTTGGGCGTGTTGCTGGGCGTCATGTCTCCAGTGACCATCCCGATCACATACGCGCGCTACACGGCGGTCGCGCTGCTCGCCGCTCTCGACTCGATCTTCGGCGCGTTCAAGGCTTATATCGCCGGTACGTTCGAGCCTCGCGTGTTCTTCAGTGGACTTCTGACCAACATGACGCTGGCGGCCGGACTCGTCTATTTCGGAGACAAGCTCGGAGTTGACCTGTCGATCGCGGCGATCGTCGCCTTCGGCGTGCGGATCTTCAACAACCTGGGAGCGATCCGCCGGCACTACCTGTAGCTTTCCGCTCCTGATGGGGTGGTTGGCCATTCAGAAACTGGCAACAACAACACAATCAAATCAGGGCAACGACATACTTGACACACTAGTCATTAGGCAGTAGACTCACTTGTATGAAGTCCGAGAGGTTCCCCGAAACCCTCATTGAGGCGATCCGCTACTTCTCGGACGAGGCGGTTTGCCGCGACTTCCTTGCGTCGCTTCGCTGGCCGCATGGTGTCGCCTGCATGCGCTGCGGATCGACTGAGTTGGGCTTCGTTTCCACTCGCTCCCTCTGGCGC